>DAOVKY010000004.1 GCA_030631525.1 bacterium | reverse complement strand
TTAGATTGCAGTTTAACTTTTATGGACAATGGTTCATCTCTCTTTATTTCTTCTCCTTCCGGTTTAAGAGAAAGAATCTTTAAATCAGGTTCTTTCTTTCCTGCCCAGAGAATACATTTGGCTAAGAGAGAATAGTAATATTCCCAGTAGTTAAATTCTACTTCATAGTGGTTCACATCAGGTAAGAGACGAGGCACTCTGGAATGATAAGACAGAGCAACTACTCTGCCTTTATTATATTCCATGATTGATAATAAGGGGTCTTTACCCGATGAAACTAAAGTCTCTCCCTGTAATTTGTTATAGCGAAAACAGCCGCTTTTAGATAAAACGGAGAACGGGATACCGGTAGTAATGAAATGGTCTTTCTCCTTGCGCCAAGTACTACTTGCTTTTCTTGACTGCCGGGTACTGAAAGGTAAAACTTCTGAAAGTATCTTTGTTTCTTTAGAAGGCACAATGCAGATAAAACCTGCGCCTTCTGATACTTTCTCTACGATACTCTTTTGTATCTCCTCAGGAAACTCTTCAAAGTAAAGGTTGGAGGTAAGGATTACATCATAATTGTTATTCTTTAGCCTCTCAGAGATGAATTTGAATCTGTTTTTATTAGCTTTCCCTTTTATTCCTCCTATATGTCTTCCAATATATCCGCCTCTTAAAGGCATAAGCTCATACTCTATATCCATTCTCTGGGCAAGTTCAGTTAGTTCCCTTTGATATTCATCACAATATAGAAACAATACCTTTGGTCTTTCTTTAGCATAAGGTTTTGCCCATTTGATATGTGAGGTATCCATCGGTTTAGTGATTGGTCTCCATTCGGGAGGCACTAAATCCTCTAAATCTTCTTTTATTTCTATTCTCTCTTTTTTAGCGGCTATTTTAAAGGAGCCGGTGCTTTTGCCTACTGTTATTGGCTTAAAGAACTCTCCCGCTTCCCTATTATCTACCCTGGCTAAACATCTGATAATGTAAGTCCCTTCCTTTTCAGACTTAAGATTAAATAGTATTTTCTTAGGAGTATTTACAGATAAGGAGATTTTCTTTGTTTCAAGTTTGGAGAACTTCTCTGAGGGGAGTACCTTGTAGGCTGTCTCTAAGATAATATCCTTAGTCTCAGCAGAATTCAGGGTAAGGTTAATGGAAATGGACTCATTCTTCTCATATTTCTCTTTATCTGTGTTAAGGGAACCTACCAAAATATCTCCTGCTCCTTCTATTGAGGAAAGACCTTTAAATGGAATGAGCCTGATATGAGTATTGAAACTCTTCCCTGGAGCTACTTCTACTAGATTATATCGCCATTCCAAAGTGGGAAGATCTGAGGTGTATAAACACCAATAGAAACATTTCAAATGCTTATAATCAAAAAGACAGGCTATACCCTCTCCAGACTCTCCAGCTACAGCGTTCCAACCTCTGGAAGGTTCGTATTCCCAAACGTGGCAGTTTGGAGGGTTAGCCGGGTCATATTTTGTAGCCTTTATCCCATTAACAGTAGGAGCATAGTAGGTATTCTTTTCAGCTCTTCCTGGTCCTCCAGCCCTTAAAATATTATGCATCCAGAAACCAAAACGTAACAATCTATTGTCATGGGCAGGCAGAATATTCTTTATTCTGTAGTCTGCGTCAATATAGGTTTTGTTTTTATAGATGGAAATGGTCTTTTCTACTTCTATTTCTTTGAAGATACCGCTCTCTCCTGTGGAGAAAAGCTTCAGGCTGACTTTCTCCGGCGTATTAGAGACAATCTCATACTTGTATTCCCTGTCAGTGTAATCCCCTGGATATGTCTGCTGCCAGAAATGATCCTCAAATACTCCGCCATCTATCGTTTTGGGCGGTCCCCACCAAACTAAGTCCTTGCTTCCTTTTAAAATCAAGCTAGAACACCTGCCTCCATGAGCCGGTTCAAAAACCAACTTCAAAAAACTATTTTCCATGACAATTGTCGTCTTGCCGCTATCATCGGCTGTCTCTGAGAGTCGGCAATCAGCTCTTGCTTCTGTAAAACTTCCCAAAAGCATCATCACGCTTATTACTACTACTATAGACTTTATACTTTTACCCATCTTTCTGTCCTCCTTTTAAATTTTAGTATATTTCCTCTTCCGGTTCTTCTCTGTTTATACTGACATCATCTACATACACAACCTGTCTTTCTTCTTTTTGTTTCCAGAATTTCCCACCATAACCCTGCATATCGATATACCAACCGCTAATATACATATCTGTATAGTCATAACCCTTTTTTAGCGTCCAGTTTTTAGCACGCTCATAGATACTCTTGCTATCACCAAAGAACTGACACCAGCGACCTGGACTGATTCCGCTTACTGCCGGAACTGTCAAGCAACCACTACTTGCCTTATACTTTCCTTCCTCTGTCTTCATTGCCTTTGGATACACAACCATAAATCCAAGGCGAGCAAGATGCTTTCCTTCAGCATGAAATAGATAACCAGAAAATGTAATATCTTCAGTAAGGGGAATACGTAAGTTTTTCTGCCAATAGCAAAAATGCCCGCCTTTTACAGTAACATCTATCTTGCAGGACTTCTTCCCTGAATGAGCTTTCTCATCTGTTAATCCTTTGAAGTTTATCTTGTATTCAGTAACATTGGTAGCTGGGGTATTTGATACATCATCCTCTTTCTCAAAATCATTAGAATAAAGAACCCCTTCTTCCTTCTCCTCAGCAAAGACAGTATTCCCTGCGCTTAATAATAACCCTGTCAGGATTATTATCCCTAAACCTGCTAAAATCTCCATCCTTCTTCTATTTCTATTCATGTCTTCTTCCTCCTTTTTTTTGTTAATTTCTTTTCATCCTATTCAGCAGGATATGCTTTCCATTCAACATGACCATCGGCATAGAGAAAATTATCTCCTCCCGAATGCCTTAGTCCAGGATATATACCTGTAGTGCCGCGTCCTTTAAGAAGACTGGCATAGTCTATCGCCGTAATCCCATAAAGGTAACCGGCAGCCTCCGTATAATCTGAATCTCTGACAATGGGAACTTCGCTATCGGATTTTACACCCATAAAGCCACAGCCACTAGTAGGGCCACTACTATAATTAGACCAGCACCTGCCAATTCTACAATGAGCCTGCCATACACCCTCTTCATTCTGACAACCTGTAACTGAACTCCAGACATACCCCCGGTTATAGCTTTTGCCTGTAGCCTCGTCCGGATGATATGTATGACCATAAGGATAGTATCCTACTGTATATTCATCTACCGCGCCTGCTTTTCTTGTTGTGTCTGAGGGACAGTCTGTAACCGGAGGAGTAAAATAGTCTGGCATCAGTGTTCTCCAGACATGTTGGACGTCGCCCATAAGAACGCAGGGAGGAAACCAGCCGTCATAGTCATTCGCATACATCAAAGCTCCCAGTCCTATCTGTCTCAGGTTGCTCACACATTTTATCCGCCTTCCCATTTCCCTTGCGTTAGTAAGAGCAGGTAAAAGTAGTGACGCAAGCAGGGCAATGACCGCGATTACAACCAAAAGCTCAATGAGGGTAAATGCGCTCCTTCCCCAAATTTTCCTTATTCTATTTCTATCTAACATTTTTTCACCTCCTCTAATATCTCATTATATGACTACTGCAAAATTCACAACCTACTGATACACAGAAAGTTGCGAATATTAATTTCTTGTTCTATTTCGCTTCTTCTTTTTTCCCTAATTCTTTATTTTGCAGGAGTCTTACTATGTATTGTGGTGTTTTCCCTTTCATAAAGTCAACAACGGCTTGTGTGGACATTATTTGCATGCCAATTTTCCCCTTATCTGTATCTGAACCCACATGCGAGCTGACAATGATATTCAATCCTTCTAAAGGCAGGCTCTTATCCTGCCATATTTCATCAACTCCATAACCCCAGATTTTTCTTTCCTTAACCGCATTATAAGCCGCCTGATAATCCACCAAAATCCCCCGCGCGCAATTCACTAAAATCGTTGTTTGTTTCATTAAATCAATCTGCTCTCTGGTAATAATGGTCTCAGTGGCTGCCGCATGTAGAGTTATAATATCTGCAGTCTGGCATAGCTCATTCATGTTAATATATTCAACATTGTTTTCGTTTGCCCAATTTTTATCCGGATAGAGATCATATGCAATAACCTTCGTCTCATATCCTTTCATTAATTTGAGAACTAGTTTACCTATCAGCCCTGTTCCAATTATTCCCAGAGTCTTGCCTGAAATATCCAGACGAGAAGGACCCTCTTTGGGCTTACCCTGACTAGCAGTCCTGTATAGAGAGATTCGTCGTCCAGCTACGTCAAGAATGGTAGAGTGTGTCCATTCTGCTGTGGGCAGTGCGTTACATCCCGGGCAATTTGTGACCATAACTCCATAATCAGTAGCAGCCTTAATATCCACTGAGCTGTAACCTATTCCATATCTTGCTATCAATTCTAAAGAACCTCCTGCTTTTACACCTACTTGAGATAATAATTTTCTGTCATATTTTTCCAGATCAGCAATTACCGCAGTAATATTTTCAAATTCCTCTACTCTTAACGGTTCTTCAGGATTTCTTTCGCAGCGATAGATTATTTCAATCTCTCCATTGGAATTCTCTGCTAATTCATCCAGCATTTTCTTAGCCTGCCCTTCCTTCGCAGGATGAGAGACTAGAGAATCCAGAAAACTTGTTGCCAGAACGAGAACTTTTTTACTCATTTTTTACTCCATGTTAAAAATAACAGCTTGCCCACAAGGGATAGAAATATCCATGGTGCCATCTTTAATTTTTGTGATTTTTTCAGAAACAAGATTTCTTGCTTGATTATTGGTATAATTGTCGAGGGAGATAGTTATATTTTTATCTTTTTCCCCAAAATTTGCGGCAAATATATACGTGATGCCGTTAACATCTTTCGATAAAACACAACGTACTGCACCATTATTTGTTTTTATTTGCTTCGCTTCGTTATTCCTGCAATATGCTTTTGTCCACAAATTGTCGACCGATGAAAAAATCATACATCCTGTATCTAAAATCACATCCCCTCCATAAACATCCCAAAAACCCACCTTACATGGAAAACATATTTCGTCATAATAAATACTTTCACCAAATCCTCTCCTCTTTCCCGGGCGGTAGATAGAAAATGTGTCAGCCCCGTAAATTCCAACACATCCTAGTTTATTCTCAACATTTACCCACATAGAATTCAATTTTATTACATCTTTCTCCGAGGTGATTCCCTGAATTTTAACATTTCCTTTTTCATAGAAATATTCTCTATTCATATCATTAAATAAATCATTCGCTATATTGAGTTTTACCCCTTTTAACTCCAAAAGGTATGTCCGTCTTTGCGGCATTACCGCATATTCCAGCCTAATAGCGCTATGATTGTCAGGTAATGCCGCAAAAGCGATTTGGTGCGATACCCCTTCTTTACCTGTCCAACCTTCAGCAATTCTAACGTCTGTACTATCAAGAACTTCCCCGGAAGTAACAAATCCTCCGGGAAATGATTTCTGCCAATTTCGAAGCAGCTTCCTTCTCAATCCTAGCTCGCCGAACAACTTGATTTCTCCGCCCATATTTTCATCCCACTCCACAAGATGCCCATCGTTAGGAGGTAAACACAATCCCTGAGGAAGCTGGTTCGCCCGCCAGCTCCAAGAGACAAATCTTGTTTTTGAACGGTGAAACATTGCTCCATGTTCCGGCTCAAAATAACTTCCGGCCATGCTTGATTCAAAACCTTCCTGTTTATCAACAGCAACATTATTATTTCTTTTTTCGGAATCCCATTGTAATAACATTGAAAGACAAACCGCTTTATCTGATTCCAATCTTGTATAATAATGTGGGTTTTCGCGGATCTTTTCTAAACGTTTATAAAGAAATGAGCCATCATTATTAAATTCCTGCTCTTTGATTATCATCTCAACTTGTTGCTTTATAAGCCAGGAAGCATAAATATCTTTTAAATAGTCACCTGCAAAAAACAAGGTCGGAAGCAGATAATCCTGGCAATAGCAATAACGTATTCTTGAATCTCCGCCTATTCTCAACAGTCTGCCTTCCTGAGAAATAAACCTGCGGGCATGATTCCATAAGTCCTGAACATGATGATAAACGGATTCAGAAACTTCCGCATTTCTTTCTTTAAAACCATAGTGAATCATTGCGCTGTTACTGAGGCATATAATAATATATCCAACATTATAGTAAGCATGGTGGTCAAGCCCAAAATTCGGGAAAAAATTAGCGCCCACATACCAGTCTTTAATTGCTTTTCCTTCAATCGTTTTTTCGTCATCAGCGTCTTTCTCAATTGAAATAGAATTGATCAGAAATTTGTTGCCTTTTTCAACCCATTTGTCCCTGTTGGGATGATCAGGATACATCAGAGCCGTTCTCAGAAGAATTGAGCCATTCCAGAGATTTGATTCCGGGTTGTTGTCGCCAGACAAAGCCCATTTTGAAGCCTTTATCGCATATTCTTTTAAAAGCCAGTTCGCCTCGGAAATAAGCATTTTTCGCAATTGATCTTTATCACTGTCTTCAAGATGGTTATACATAGCCATTACACCATGCATCATTCTCTCAATTCCAAGGACTGAAATCCAACTATTGCCCCATTTTGTCATATCACTGCAATGGTAATCACCCGTTTTATGTGAGGCAAAAGAATATCTTAATGCCTTCAGAAACTTATCAAAAACCTCATCCTTGGAAAGGCCTAAGCCGTTTTTATTGTATTCGGGATGCGCTGCCATAACCCCGAATGCGCCGATAAATTTCTGGTTTGTCTGTACCCCCCACCCGCCATATCCAGTACCAAAACATCCCAGATTTTTTCGATCAGGACAATCCCACCAATATCTAAGTGAAAACTTAGACCACTTTTCCAGACTGTTTAATAAAGACTCTTTTAAATTTTCGCCAGAACGAGAACTTTTTTTACTCATTTTTTAAAACCCTCAATAATGGAATGTTTTATCCTTATAATTAAATGGGTGCATCCGAAGTCTGCATCATTTCTATATTATTATTCGGACAGCGCCACACACACATACCGCAACCCGCACATTTACTCTCATCTAATTCCACTCTTGTTCCATTCTTGGAAAATGCGAACATCTTACAAATATCATAACAAATCATACATCCTTCCCCGCAGCCGCAGCGATAACAGCGGGATGCCTCTTGTACGGCTTTCTTATCGGTAAGGACCGGCATGTATGTCTTGAAATTTTTCTTTCTCTCATCCGCATTGATAATCAAAAATGGAGCACGCCATTTCCTTTCATCGGAGCCATTACGGGCAAGAACCTGCTCTACTTCTACAGGTTTCGTTTTTACGAGCGGATTAAGCACAGCACTGGATTTCATAAGCGACTTATCAATAGCTGCAGCAACATTCTTGGCCGCAGCAATTGCTTCAATAACTGTGCTGGCACCAAGAACAGCATCGCCGCCAGCAAAAACACGTTTTTGGCTTGTTAGCCCTCGGCTATCTACCGCAATTATCCCTTTCTTTGTAAAATCAACCTTGTTTTTAGCTCCTAAATCAACTCTCTGTCCAAGCGCAGAAATTACGTTATCCACCTTCAAGCAAAACTCCGTTCCTCTCACCGCTTCAGGCTGGCGGCGGCCTGAACTATCTATATTACTTAATACATGGTTAATCAAAGTAATGGACATTACTTTGCCTGCTTTTGTATTAATTTTCTTCGGCGAGACAAGATACATAATCTTGACACCTTCTTCTTCAGCCTCTTTTATCTCTTCGCTTGCTGCAGGCATCTCATCTCTGGTTCTGCGGTAGAGAATAAAAACCTCTTTTGCGCCAAGCCGCATGGCTGCCCGGGCTGAATCTATGGAGGTAAATCCACCGCCGATTACCGCAACACGCTTCCCAATAGCTATTTTTTCACCAACTGCAATTGACCGCAGAAAATCCAAAGCCTTAAGAGAACCTTTCGCCTTTTCACCCGTTATGTGTAAACGCACTCCTTTTTGAGCGCCAATGGCAAGATATACGACATCATAGCTATCCTGCAGAACTTTTAAATCAAGGTTCTTTCCCAATGTTTGGTTAAACTCAAATTTTACTCCCAGCGATTTTACTAAATTAATTTCATCATCCAGGACATATTGTGGAAATCGAAAAGCCGGCAGGGCGTAGCGGAGCATTCCACCTGCTTCCGCTTCTGCTTCATAAATCTTTACTTTATATCCTGTCTTGGCAAGAAGCATTGCCGCCGATAATCCGGAAGGACCGGACCCGACAATAGCAACATTTTTCCCATTAGGTTTCCAGACATCCTTTTTAACCTTCCATTTGTTCTTTTTCCCCTTCTCAATCAAAAATCGCTTAAGATCCTTGATTTGGATAGCCTCATCTTTTTGGCTACGGGTACAGGCATCCTCGCATGGATGATTGCAGACCCGTGCGCAAATAGACATTAAAGGCGTAGAAGATGTAAGAATATCAAATCCCTCATGGAATTCACCTGCAGCGATTTTGCTTATATAAGCTTGCACTGGTACAGAGGCAGGACAGGCATCTACACACGGCGAAGCAAGATTGTTATTAATAATTTTCGCATGGCCTTCATATAATGTTACTTCAGGCGCAGATTTAATATTAGGCGGTATTACGTTCGTGAGCGACTCAACGGATTTATAGTTATGCTTTTGAAGCCAGCGTTTAAATTCAATAACAAGTTCAGGCAGAAAACCAAATCCGGAAATAAGCGTCTCTGCAGATATGCCAACAACATTCGCTCCGCATAAAAACATCTCCGCCGCAGTTTTCCAATCACTAACTCCTCCTGTACCTGTAATCTTTACCAGCGGACCATTAAGTTTACGAATTTCATAGACATCACGCAGCCCTAACGGATGCACCCAATCACCGCACATGCACTGCATGGAAATCTCATTCTGCAGTCTGATTGGGGAACTGGTTGGGTTATCGAGATCAACATGATGAATAGCCAAACGGTTAGCAGCGCCGCCTACCGCAACCGCTCCCGCCTCATAACAGGATTTTGCAACATGAGCAATCCTGCCGCCTTCCGGAGTGAGCTTGACAAAAAGCGGAATACTTGTCGCAGAGCTTACAGCGGAAACAATAGCCTTTACCGCATCAGTCTGCTGGCCAAGACTAGCGCCGGTTTTTGGCCCCTTTTTACCTTCCCCATCCGACAATTCTACGTTATATGACATATTGGGGCAGCACATATTAATTTCGTTAATATGTGCGCCGGCAGCTTCAAATTTCTTTGCCATGTTTACCCAGCCCTGGACACCTTTATTACCAGCATAGGTAAAGTTGGGAAAAAGCACAATATTCTTTGTCTTGTTCCTGCCCTCTTCCAGGAGCCTGAGAGTATCCTCAAAGTTCATGCGCCGTTCGGTAGTAAAAGAAAAGATGCCGCTTTTATCCCAATATCCATAGCGCGGATAGCGGTTTATGTACGGCGGCGGGTCAAAAGTGAGTTTCAAGCTAGCCCCGCCCCATCCTGTTTCTTCAATCCGCATCAACTGTTCAATTGTCATTGTGGTCGGCCCGGATGCAACATAGAAAGGATTTCTAAATTTTACTCCGGCAATCTCAACAGGAAGAAGAATATCTTTAATCTTTTTCATTTCATTAAGCCCAATTACCTGTTATGGTTTTTCCTTCCCTGTTTGACTGGTACATTGCCTGAATGATCTCTACGCATTTTAATCCCATTTCACCGCTGAGACTATAGATTGGTTCCTTATTATTTAACACACATTCAACAACATACGCAAGTTCCTTGACATAGCCGAGATTATAAAATTCATCAACTGCAGGCTTGGTCCAGCCGAGCGTATTATCAGTTTTTTCAATACAATACGAATATCCTGGTCGGCTGTAAATACTTATAGGCGAGCCGAAAGTCAGGTCTATCTTGATCACGCCTTCCGTACCATAAATCTCAACCTTATCATCCATCCCGCCGACAGTGATATAATTGCCTTCCACAAATGCTTGCTCGCCGTTTGCAAACTTCATAATCCCTAATGCCCAGTCTTCGCCGCTATTATCCTTATGAACATAGTTATTCTTTCCGCCGCCATTTGTTTTACCAATCACTTCAGTAACCTTGTTTTTACCTTGATTACCAAGAAAATGCAGAATCCATCCAACCGGATGAATACCGAGATGAATAAGCGAACCGCCTCCGCAATACTTTGCGTTTTTTGCAAATGGACTATGAGTGCCGTTATGAGTTTCCTTTGCCTTAACATAGAGAATTTTACCAATCGCTCCTTCCTTGACAGTCTCTATGACCTTCATTAGCGCAGGCGCAAAACACCAATCCTCACCGTAAAAGAGTTTCACTCCTTCCTTTCTGCATACCTCAACCATTTCTTTTGCGTCTTCTATTGTAGTAGCAAGAGGTTTTTCGCAAATTACATGCTTTTCCGCTCTTGCCGCAGCGATAACCACATCATGATGCAGAAAATTCGGGACGCATACGGAAACAAGATCAATATCATCACGTTTTAACATTTCTTTATAATCCTGATAGGTGCTGGGAATCTTCCACTTACCGGAGATTTCTTCCAGATTGTCAATCGCTGCAACTGCTACTACTTCAGCATGTTCATTCCTGCTATAGGAATCACAATGAAAATCAGCGGCAAATTTTGAACCAACAATACCAATTTTAACTTTATCCATAAATTTTCCTTTCTATCTCACTATTAAAGCCAACAGAGCTTTCTTGGAATAAATTGCGTTTTTTGCCTCCTGTGGAATAATTGACCTTGGTCCATCCATAACCTCATTCGTAGCGCAAACTCCTCTACGAGCAGGACCGGAATGACTGTACAGCGCATCATCCTTTGCGCAATCCAGAACTTCATCTGTTACTGTCCACTCAGGTATTTTAACTCTCTTTTCTTCAGGTGATTGTTCCCCGGCAAGCATACTGCGTATCAGAGTACTTGCCTGAATAAAATCAGCGTCTTTTACCGCTTCTTTTAAATCAGTGCAAACCTCAAGCCGTGTTTTAGCTATTTCCGCCTTTTTCTCACCCTCTGCCAGAATATTTCGGTTAATAGTTTCTGCGTAGGAAGTGGGAACCGCCAGGGTAAGATTAATTCCAAGAACAGGACAAACCCTGATAAATGAATGCAATATACCTCTTGCCATGCCGGTATAAACCAGATTTAATCCATCAAGCTTGCCTTTAGCCTGCTTAATTGCCATTAATTCACCAATTACATGAGTTGAATGATCAAGCGGTGTGCACGCATTCAGAACAGGTACACTCATATTTTTACAAGCCAGTTCAATATCTTCATGCTTCCAGAGTCGGGCTGAAAATACATCAATGTATTGGCCAATAGCACGGGCCGTATCCACGATTGATTCGCCTCTTCCCATCTGCGTATCTTTTGCCGCCATATATATAGTGGATCCGCCAAGCTGCGCCATTGCTGCTGAAAAACCAAGCCGGGTTCTTGTGGATTCATACACAAACAAAAGACCCTGCACGCGACCTTTTAAAAGGTCAGTATAAGCCGCATCATAACGATTCTCTCGAAACCACTCTCCAAGACCAATTACTTCTTCTAATTCTTCCCTGTTCAGAACTCCAATATGTGGAATCTGTCTTCCGCGAAGTCTATCACTTAATTTTGTAGCACTGCTTCCTGCTAATGAATTCTTCATATTCTTTTCCTTTCTCTTCCAATCTTAAATTATCTCTTTTACCATTGCCTCTACATATCTACCAATTGCCGGCGAAGAGGTTAAACCGGGAGACTCAATTCCGATAAGGTTAATAAGTCCCGGCAATTTTCTTTCTTCCTCATGCACAATTATAAAATCCTTCATCGGTTCTCCGTGTTTTTGAATCTTGGGATGGATGCCGATCATATCCGGTGTTAAATCATGGAGTTCAATAAAAGGCAGAAACGGTCTAACCGATTCATAAAATAATTCCTTGTGGGTTTCATCTACATTGTAATCAATCTTGTCAACATAGTAATCGTAAGGCCCTAATTTCATCATTCCTTGCAAGTCCGGCACAGTATGAATTCCCACAGAACCCGGTTGGGGAGGAGAAAGATAAATAAGCCGTCGGGCAAATTTATGTTTGCCTCCCCTAACCTGAAAATATTCTCCCTTGCAATAATGGATACGATAATTGGCTCTGTCAATATCAATACCGGCAAGAGCGGCAATGTTGCCAGATTCTAATCCGGCGCTGTTGATGAGTATCCTTGTAAACAAAGTTAACATTTCTCCATCTGTATCCTGCATCCCTACCTGATACCCTCCAGGCACCTTCTCAATTAACTTGACTTCACACCCATAGCCAATGGTCGCATTATTATTCTTGGCTACGGTCTCAAAATATTTCATTAAGCGATGAGAGTCAACAATCCCAGATGAAGGAGAAATAATTGCTGCTTTGGCAGTAACATGGGGCTCAATCTCTTGAACTTCCTTTGAAGATATTATTCGCAAATCCCTTGCCCCACTCTCTCTCCCTTTCTCCAAGAGTTCTTCCAAATCCTTTATCTGCTCTTCATTGACGGCGACAATTAATTTGCCGATAGGATTATGTGGGATACTATTTTCTTTGCAGATCTGATATAGCAGAATATTGCCTTCTACGCAAAGCCTGGCCTTAAGAGAACCTTTGGGATAATAAACTCCAGCGTGAATGACTTCGCTATTGCGGCTGCTTGTTTCCTTTCCAAAACCACTATGCTTTTCTACAAGAATAACATTCCTATTCTTTCTTGCCACCTGGGCAGCAATAGATAGACCAACAACACCTGCTCCGATTATAATAATATCTGTCTGTTCCATAAAGTTATCCCTTAGGTTTAAGATTTATATTAACCGCTTTCGCCATAATTGACCTTGGTGTATAATATTTTTATCTCAACCAGTTTCACTGCTTTGCAGGTGTAAAAGAAGCAATATTTCCTGAACTAATTTATCCTGAACTTTTGTATCAAATAAATTCACATTAAGAGTTTGAGACATAGTTTTCTGATTGGAATAATAGAAAAATGACACAGCGGATAAAACAAAGATAAATGTTTCAAAGGAAACGTTCTTTTTATGTATCCCCTGCTTTTGACCTTTTTGATACAAGTCTTTCAGATGTTTGAATGATTGTTCTCTAATACCTCTAATAGTATTGGAATGTTTTCTTTTATCCAGATTCTCCCATGCAATAAGCCTCCAGAAATGAGGATGTTTTTTGTGAAACGACATATAATAACGCAGTATTCTATTCTCAAGATGATGGATGTCTTTCTCAAGCAGGTTTGTGAAAACCTGTTCCTCTTTGGCTATCAGCTGAAAGCAGCCTTCCAGCACTTCTATAAACAGGTTCTCTTTATTTTTGAAATAGGCATATATGCGTTGTTTATTTACACCAGCTTTTTCTGCGATAGTATCTACTCTTGCGCCGTGAAACCCTTTATCAGAAAACTCTTTTTGCGCAGCCTGCAGAATCTTGGACTTTGTTTTTTGGGCTCTCTTTTGCATAATATTCAAACTACTCAGTTGGTTTTATTGTAAACTAAGTATCAAATATATGTCAAGCTTTTGTGCTGGCTGGACACATAGGTAACACTTTTTGTAGAATAGAAAAATAGGAAATCTAAACTATTACATAAACATCATCTTGACCATGCTGGCTCTAACGCATTGTGTCCCGGAGAAGTTAACCTATATTTCTCCCCTGTTATGACATCCATTACTTCCAGATATGATCTAAAATTCTTTGTAACACTGTAAACAAGGTGTCTTCCGTCAGGAGCCCAAGAAGGATTTTCATGCTGCTGCGGCTCATATGTTAACTGAGAAACTTTATAAACATCCAAATTAACTATATAGATTTGGAAATTCCCATTCTTCACTGATGCGTAAGCAATCTTATTAGAGACTGGAGACCAGCATGGGTCTGTGTTATATGTTCCTTCAAATGTGAGTCGGATTGTTTTATTATCAGTTAAATAATGTATGTATATTTGAGGAGTTCCAGTGCGATCTGAGACAAATGCTATTTTTTGGTTATCAGGAGACCATGTTGGACTTGATTCTACTGCTTGAGAAGCTGTTAGTCGCTCAAGAAGCAGATTGGGCAAAGAAACTTTATATAATTCAGGATTCCCATCCTTGCTGAGTATTAAGGCAATGTGCTTACTATCATTTGAGACAGCAGAGGCTGCATTAACGCCCGGATAACAAATTAGAGCTTTTTTCTTGCGATTCTTCAGATTGCAGGTAAATATTGCAGGATACCCATTCTTATATGAAGTGTATGCAATCTTAGCACAATCAGGGAACCAGCAAGGTTCAATGTTGTTATAATCTCCTGAAGTAATTTGTCTTTTGTTTTCTCCATCATAATCTATTACATATATTTGT
>DAOVKY010000127.1 GCA_030631525.1 bacterium | reverse complement strand
TCCTTGCCTACTCTTTCAGATATAGATGTAAGAAAAGCGATCACATCATGTTTTACTACTTTTTCTATTTGATGAATCCTCTTTATGTCAAACTTACTTTTGTCTTTTATCTTTTTTAAAGATTTTTTCGGTATATCACCAAGCTCATACAGAGCCTCACATGCAAGCAGTTCAATCTTGAGCCATGTATTAAACTTGTTCTCATCACTCCAGATTCTTTTCATGTCAGGCAGAGAATATCTTGAAATCATCTAACTATCTCCTTTCCGTTTACACCTAGCCACTAATTATTAAACATTCACTTCCGCTTTAATGTTACCTTACCTCAAATTGCTTAAAATCTCAATAAAAATGTCAAGCACATTTAGAAATGTCCGCTTTTAAGGAAGCTATAATACCCGATTTAAGAGGAGAGCATTATGGCAGAAAGGGACTCATTTTGGTGTTACCATTAAGAAAAACACGTTCTTTGAGTGAATTGTAGGAATTTTGGGTGGAAATTAGTTCTTTAAATTTGTTCTTAAATGTGATATTTACTTAATACTTATAACTTAATCATAAAAAAATAAGAGGAGGCGAAAATGCTAGGTATACTTTATGCAATGGGAAGTGCAGGAGGAGGAACTCCGCAGCAGGGACAGGGAAATCCGTTCGGTTTTTTAATTATGATGGCGCTGATATTTGGGATCTTCTATTTTTTAACAATCAAACCTCAGAAGAAGAAGCAGAAGGAGCGCCAGGAAATGATTTCCAAGGTAGAAAAAGGAGATAAGGTAATTACCAGTGGAGGCATTTATGGCATGGTTGTAGGGACAAAAGAAAAAACGCTGGTAATAAAGGTTGCTGATAATGTAAAGATAGAGTTTGCAAGAAGCGCAATAAGCCGCGTAGAAGGAAAAGCAGGTCAATAATAGTCAGCCCCAACTTATCTACTTCGCTGAGCTTTACGGAAATACTAAAATTATAATAATAAAGTCACTATTTCTTTCTGCACAATCTTAGACAAGAAAACTTTATTTTTTGCATTTAAACCCCGACTTGAGTATAATCTGGATATGTCCTTTTTTAAACCAAATATTCAGAACAAGCTTATCTTTTCCTTTATGTTAATGGCTCTTGTGCCTATTTTAATCTCAACCTTTGTAGCTACAAGAGTTATATCTGTGCAACTAGAAAAAGATATAAAGAGAAAAATCCATAGTGCAACAGATTTAATTACAGACAAAATAGATAACATGGAAAACAGGGCTGCTCTAATCGGAGAGATCATACTCAGCAACTTCGTGTTTATGCAGGCATTTAAACAGCAGGACGAGGAGCAGATAGTAAAGCTTCTGAATATGCTGGAGAAGGAAATGCAGATTGACACCTTGCTCATTACAAATGAAAAAGGAGAACTCAAGTTCTCTTCAGGGAGTATTTCTCCAAATGTAATGAAACAACCGGATAAAAAAAGAATGCTTGTGCTTTTTGAAAAAGATAACATAAAAAAATTAATTGCCAGTGTTGGGTTAGAAATCAGAGAAAATGATAAAGTAGTAGGGAAAATACTGGCAGGCTATACTGTTAAAAAAGAAATCTTTCAGAATATAGAGAAGAAAATGGGAGTTGATATAGACCTGTTTCATAAAGCGCCGCAATATCCAAAAGCTGCAAAGGACAGGGGAAAAGTAGTTCTTGGTATAGAAGAACTTGTCGGTAAAATATATGCACAGAGCGTTTCCGAATATAGAAAGGATATCTATCATAATAAGCTGCATTTTTATGGATTGTGCTCCCCGCTTATGAGTCCGGATAAAAATGTCTTTGGAGTTGTATTTGTCGGCATACAAAAAACCTATGCTTTCCAAACCGCTGTTGGACAGTTTCTTATAATATTAATATTTCTTGGAGTGTTATTATCCGCAGTAATAGGAGCTCTGATAGCGCGAAGCATTTCTCATCCTTTGCGCAAGTTTACATGGGGAATAAGAGCTGTAGCGAGAGGGGATCTTGAACATCAGGTAAAGATAAAGGCAAAAGGAGAAATAAAAGATCTGGCAGACGCCTTTAATGATATGATCCAGCAATTGCGCAGACTCAGGCACTTGGAAGAGGAGCTGCGCAGAAAAGACCGTCTTGCGGCGCTCGGCGAACTTGCCGCCGGAGTAGCTCACGAGATAAGAAATCCTCTGGTCATTATTAAAAACTCCGCTCAAATACTGGAAGACAGGTTCCATGGGCAGAATGATAATAAGGAGCTGACGCAATATATAATTGAAGAAACCGACAGGCTTAATAAGGTGGTAACATCATTTCTTGATTTTGCGCGTCCTCAAAAATCCAATCTTGAAATTAATCAAATTGCGCCTATTATAGATAGAACCCTGCAAATGACAGACATGGAAATATCAAAAAACAACATCAAAGTATATAAGAGTTTTGAAAAGGATTTACCTCCTGTGATGGCTGACGCAGAACAAATGCATCAGGTATTCCTTAATCTTATCCTAAATGCCATTAGCGCAATGCCTGACGGCGGAAGACTGGAAATAAAAACTGCTGTCAAGAGAGATGATGACAAGAATATGAAATTAGTGAAGATATCATTTAGAGATACGGGATGCGGAATTTCCAGGGATGCAATAGACAAGGTGTTTAATCCTTTCTTTACAACAAAATCGGAGGGTACTGGTTTAGGCTTGGCTATTGCGCATAAAATAATTGAGAATCATCATGGAGCTATTAGAGTAGAAAGTCAAGAGGGCAAGGGAAGTATTTTCTCTGTATATATTCCCATTAATTCTGCATAAGGGAAACAATATGAATAAAGCAAGTGTGTTAATTGTAGATGATGAGCTAAAAATACGCAGAATCCTGCAAATTATGCTTGAAAACGAGAATTACAAAACTGAACAGGCTAAGGACGGAGTGGAAGCCTTGAAAAAAATGGAAACTGCAGACTTTGATCTCATTATTACAGATATGAAGATGCCTAATATGAATGGTATTGAACTGCTGGAACAAATACAGAAAAGAGATAACACAGCGCCGGTAATAATGATGACAGCGTACGGCACAATTCAGACTGCTGTAGAAGCAATGAAAAAGGGAGCGCACGATTATATTCTTAAGCCATTTGACTTGGAAGAAATGAAGATCACGGTTGATAAGGCATATAAACTTACATTTTTAGAGAGGGAGAATAAATATTTAAAGGAAGAGCTGGAACACAAACATTCAGACAAAATAATTGGAAAAACCAGCAGAATGAAGAAGGTATATAAGTTAATAAAACAAGTTTCCAAGACAAAATGCGCAGTATTAATATATGGAGAAAGCGGCACAGGAAAAGAACTTATAGCTAGAACAATTCATAACTGTAGTTCTAGAAAAGATGGGCCTTTTATTGTTGCTAATTGCATTTCGATTTCTGAAAAACTCTTAGAAAGTGAGCTGTTTGGACACGAAAAGCAAGCTTCCCCGGAAGCTGAAGAGAGAAAGATTGGAAGACTTGAGTTAGCTAATAACGGAACACTCTTTCTTGATGAAGTAGGTATTCTGCCTGAACAAGTTCAGGAGAAACTTCTCAAAGTGCTTGAGAAAGAGATATTTGAGAGAGAGGGAGGAATAAAGACAGTAACTGTAGATGTAAGGATTATTGCTGCAACAAACAGAAATCTGCCTGCAGCCATAAAGGAATCTAGATTTAGCAAATCACTCTACAACAAATTGTCTGATTCTT
>DAOVKY010000198.1 GCA_030631525.1 bacterium | reverse complement strand
AATATGAGAACACACTTGCGTATGTTTCTCTTGATACAGCAAAGAAAGTTTACAACCTGAAAGGTGTGAATAGAATTGAGATAAAACTGGATAATATTTATCTTTATCCACAGATCAGCAGAGAAATAAAAGAGCTCTTAGAGTATCGTTTTCTGGTCAGAGACTGGCAGACTATGGATAGGGCTTTTTTCTTTGCGCTTAAGCTTGAGAAAATCACAATGTTTATAATACTGGGCTTAATCATTATTGTAGCTGCATTCAATATAGTCAGCACGCTTATTATGATAATTCTGGAAAAAACAAAGGATATAGGCATACTCAAAGCAATAGGCGCGGATTTAAGGAGCATAAGAAGAATATTTATTCTTGAAGGCACAATAATTGGGGTTCTGGGAACAATATTAGGATGTATTGGCGGAGTCGGACTTTGTTTGCTATTGAAAAGGTATCAATTTATACATCTGCCTCCCGAAGTGTATTATTTGAGGACATTGCCTGTTGATATGCGTATTATGGACTTTAGCGTGGTGTGCGCAGCATCAATATTAATCAGTTTTTTGTCAACATTATACCCGTCCAGGCAGGCTTCAAAGCTTGACCCTGTAGAGGCGCTAAGATATGAATAGGACAATTGTTCAGGCAAATGGATTATATAAGAAATACTCTGATGGAGAGCGGGAGCTTACAGTCTTAAAAGATGTTGATCTGCATATTTACAAGGGAGAACTTGTCTCAATTACAGGTCCATCAGGTTCAGGGAAAAGCACACTTTTACATATACTGGGGATATTGGATTCTCCTACAAAAGGTGTGTTGAAGTATGATGAAGCAGATATCAGCATAATGAGCGAGGACGAAAAATCCACTCTTCGTAACAGGAAAATAGGGTTTATATTTCAATTCTTTCACTTATTCTCCGAGCTAACAGTTATTGAGAACATAAGCCTTCCTCTGATGATAAAAAATAAGAAAAGAAGTCTCTCAAGTCAGGAACATAATTTTATTGAGCAATTACTTCAGGATGTTGGTTTACAAGACAGATGTCTTCACCGTCCTTCTCAGCTCTCAGGCGGGGAGCAGCAGAGGGTTGCAATAGCCCGCGCATTGGTTAATAATCCTGAGATTATACTTGCAGATGAGCCAACAGGTAATCTGGATAAAGAAAACAGGGACACAATCTACAACCTGCTCCGGAATCTCAACAATGATAAGGGCATTACAATTGTTATTGCGACACACGATGAGGCTTTTGCTAAAACCGCTCCCCGTATGTTTAAACTTGTAGACGGCTATGTAATATGATAGAAATGTAGGATGATTCGTTATTTATGTTATCTCATTGCTCAGTTTCTTGCCATTTATCTTTCAAAGAAATGGGTCTATTGTGTGGCAAGGATAGTCAGCAGATTATATTACTACTTTTCATGGCAGAGCAGGCAGGCTGTTAGAGAGAACCTGTCTCATGTTGTCAAAGGGAAGTTAACTAAGGAAGAATTTTGCAGGTTAGTATGGCTGGTCTATTTGAATTTTGGTAAATATCTAGCGGATTTTTTATTTTTCCCTAAAATAGATGCAAATAACATTGATAAAATTGTAAAAATAAAAAACAGGCATTACATAGATGAAGCTTTTAGCTATAATAGAGGAGTAATTGCACTGAGTGCACATCTTGGCAACTGGGAAATAGGAGGTATAGCGCTTTCTTTAAAAGGTTATCCTATGAATGCAATTGTGTTAAGTCATGATAATCCGAGAGTTAACCAATTTTTTATTAAGCAGAGAGAACGAAAGAACATGAGTATAATCCCTGTAGGGTTTGCGTTTAGGAAGGCGCTTCGTGTATTAAGAAAAGGAGAGTCTATAGCTGTTTTGGGGGATAGAGATATATTCAAGAGAGGAATTAAGCTGAATTTTTTTGAGAAAGAGGCGGTTGTTCCAAAAGGACCGGCAATGATGGCTGTTGAGACAGGAGCGGCTATACTTCCATGTTTTGCTATCAGACAAGCAGACGAGACATATAAACTAGTTTTTGAGAAGCCGTTTTTTGCGCAAAATGCATATAATAGAATTGAAAGCATAGAAAAAACAGCTTTGCAAATTGCAGAGGTTATTGAAAAATACATAAGTCTTTATCCTGAACAATGGCTGCTTTTTCATCACATATGGGAGGGAGAATAAATTAAACAAATATCAAGTATTAAACCCAGAAGCAATATTTGTGTCCTATTGCCGTGCTTTAATGAGGAAGAACATATCTGCAATTTGATAAAGGATATTAAAAAAGCAGTTAAGGATGTAATAGTAGTGGATGATGGGTCAACAGACAGCACCTCTCAGAGAGCTATGGATGGCGGAGCTATAGTTATAAAGCATGTAAACAATCAAGGTAAAGGGGCAGCTCTAAGAACAGGTTTTTCCTATGTTGAAAGGAAAAGGTTTAGCGTTTTAATAACTATGGATGCGGACAGGCAGCACGATTATACAGAACTTCCAAAGTTTATAGAAGAGTTTAAGAAGAATAGCGCTGATATAGTTATAGGCAACAGGATGAGCGACACCAGAAATATGCCATTTGTGCGATTGTATACAAATAGAATAACATCCTTTTTTACTTCACTATTCCTTTCTTGCAGGATTAGTGATACTCAGTCCGGTT
>DAOVKY010000038.1 GCA_030631525.1 bacterium | reverse complement strand
ATAGTTGCATTGGGAATATCTATACCAACTTCTATAACTGTTGTAGACACCAGTATATTGATCTTGTTTTCGCGAAACTCCTGCATTACCTTTTCTTTATCTTCGTTTTTCATTTGCCCATGCAAAAGCCCTATTCTTAGATTCGGAAATACCTCCTTCTTAAAATGCTCAAAGAGCTGAGTAGCCGCAACAGCTTCTATTATATGCGACTCCTCAATTAGTGGAGAGACAACATATGCTTGCCTCCCTCTTTTTATCTCCTCCTCAATAAATTCATACACTCCTTGGAGCTGTGACTTTGATATCCAATATGTTGACACAGCGCCTCTTCCGGGAGGAAGTTCCCGGATCGTAGAAATATCCAAATCTCCATATACAGTGAGCGCAAGAGTTCTGGGTATAGGTGTAGCAGTCATAACAAGAACATCAGGACTAAGCCCCTTCTTTCTTAACATGTTACGCTGCAGCACACCAAAACGATGTTGTTCATCAATTACTACAAGTCCAAGCCTTTTGAATTTAATGTTCTCTTGAACCAATGTATGTGTTCCAATAATAATATCAGTAATTCCATTGCGTATATTTTCTGTAATCTCCATACGTGATTTCTTAGTGCTGCTGCCAATCAGTAAATCCACTTTTATTCCCAGAGGAGAGAGCATTTCTGCTAGAGTAATGTAATGTTGCTCTGCTAGTATCTCTGTCGGCACCATTATGGCTCCTTGATAGCCATTTTCAATACTAATCAGCAGAGAGGCAATTGCAACAATAGTTTTCCCTGATCCAACTTCGCCCTGGATTAATCTGTTCATTTGTTTTTCAGATGTCATATCTCGATTTATTTCATCTATGACTTTATGCTGCGCATCAGTCAGCTTGAATGGCAGGGTTTTGAGAAATTGCTCCAGCAGTCTTCCTTTATTTCGATGTTTTATACCAAGCTGAGGCTCTGAAATAGATGTCCTTTTTAAAAGAATTCCCAGTTGCAGCAATAAGAACTCATCAAAAACAATTTTTCTATAAGCTGAGTCTTTATCTTTCTGAGTGTTAGGAAAATGAATATTTAAAAGAGCGCACTTAGTATCTACCATGTTGTATCTGTCTTTAATATCCTGCTGGAGCATATCATTTATCTGATCCAGGCAGTTATCCAGAGCATTTTTAATCATTCTCCTTATTCTCCGTTGTGATATATCCTGCGTTAAAGGATAAAAAGGGACAATTCTTCCTGTATGAATTAGTTCTTCTGTTTCGCTCTCTTTGTCTTTGGAACGTAAAATTTCATAAGACTGGCTGGATATACGCAATTCTTTACCATATAGCTGAACCTTACCACTTACAACAAGTTTTGTGCCAACCTTGAACTGTTCTTCTAAAAACGGCTGATTAAACCATACCGCGTATATTATTCCTGTGCCATCATCAATAGCTACTTTGAGTACGCTTAAATTTTTCTTTAATTTTTGAACCCCGCTTGTCAGAACTTTCCCCGCAACTGTGTGTTGCGCTCCAATATGGAGCCTTGCAATAGGAGAAAAGTCGCTTCTATCTTCATATCTCCGCGGGGCATAATAAAGGAGGTCTTTGACTGTTTGGATACCAAGACGCTCAAAAAGCTCAACCCTTTTTGGTCCAACGCCTTTCATATATTGGATAGAAGTATCCAGTTTAAGCATTAGTTGATTTTTTTAAATCCAGAATATCCAATTCCCTGTATGAGCAGTAATCAAATCCACAATAAGCCATAATCCAGCTACTGTATATTGCCCCAGGATCAGTCCAAGGAAGAAAGGGCGTGCATTCTTATATATTTTGGGGCCACCATATTTTAGAATAAGGTACTTCAATAGCCATGCAATAAATATAGAAAACCAGAGCCGTTGGATCCATGTGGTAGAACCAATAACAAAGCCTATGGGATGAAATGGCCACCACAGAAACATTCCTCGCATAAACATCAGGCCAGCTATCAGTCCGCCACCTATTGTCTTAAGTCCCCAGCCTAAACCATTAATCCCGGTAGGATGAAGCATTTTTTCCTTAACAAGATTGAATGGCAGTTGAGGGCCGGTCACATAAAGCCATCTGTTAAAATTAATTCCTCCATAAGTATAAACTAAATGAAGTTGTAACCAGAAGGAAGTTACAAGAGCTACCAATACAGCAGATAACATTGCCCAGAAGATTAATCTTCTTCTTTTCCTTATGCCTTCTACAATACGTAAAGAGGTGGAAACAGCAGACATCACAAAGGTTCTTATGTCAGCAGAATATGCATAGGTAAAAGCTGACGAAACTAAACCGGAGGAACCAAGAACAGAAGTGCCTACAGAAGATATAATCTGTGGGGTAGCGATGCCCGGAGAGATAAGAGTAGGAACTCCAGCCTCAATTACTATGCGGGTTATCCCTAAAAATATAATTAAGGCCAGGATTACAAAGAGAAAGGCTATTATAGGAGAAAGGCCTGAGAAGGTTAGCCAGATTACCATAAATACTATTCCCAGAATGCTGGTTGTCACTGCAGTCCGATAGGAAAGCAATTCCGATGAGTCATCTATTGATGGATCTCCTGTAAACGCTTTGCGAAACACCTCTTTCAGATGCGCTCGCGCCATCCATAATCCATAAAGCACAAAAACTATCAGAGCGCCTGTACCGAGATGATTAAATATAGGATCTGTGCTTCCATAGAGACCTAAGTTCTCCGGAGAGGATATTCCTGTTATCTTAAACCAACCGGAAAGAGCATGAAATATAAGAGCGAAAAACCATAGACTAAAGGCAATATCTAAGTTTACCAAATACAAAAATCCTATTACAGGAAAACTTATTCGAAACCAAAGAGTTTGAGTGTTCCTGAAGGTGGATATCGCTGTTTCCAAGCTATAAGATGGCGCAGGTATTGCGTGAAAATAATGATGCAAACCAACAAAGACACTAATTACAAAGGGGATAGCGAATCCCAGCCACATAACTTTATTATGGAAGAAACTATATACTAAAACGTTTCCCTTCTTTTCTTTCTTGACCATTTCCAAAGGGAGCTGGGCTAAAGGGAATTGTAGTCTTTCTTTTTCTATCCATTGCTTTCGCATAATTATCGGAATGCTTATCATTACCATATATAAGGACATAAGAAAAGGTAACCAGCAAAGCAATGGCTTTATCCATACCATCCATGGGATAGAGCCGCCTTTAGGCAAGCCTTCAAAGAATTGCCTTACTGCTTCTTTATCTTGAGGAATAAGCCAGCTCTTTATATGAGGAAGAATATACTTCCCCCACTCGTTTACAGGCGTAGCATAGTAAGTGGGAGCAGCCATAATTGGCAGAAGGTAGCCAGTGCCCACTGTAGTGACTGTACAGCCTATAAAACTCATCATATAGATAATCAGAAGCTCCGAAGATGAAAGCCCCAGAGGTCTTTTAATTATACTCGCCAGAATATATAAAAAAACCATCAGGACAAAAAACAGGGATATAGCGGCTACCGGCATATGGTCAATAGCCATAGAAGTAGTATTTAATCTTCTGGCATAATGAGCCATGAATGTAGCGAGCATGGTGAATAATATACCCAGAAAAAACGAGCGAATAGTTATTTGATTTCTACCATTATCTGAATTCATTCTGCAAAATCTCCTGTTCTACTTTTATTGACTTCAAAAACAAGCTGCCCTTTGCTTTTCATTTCTAATGCCTTTTTCTTTTTCTCCTGACAATATTTACACTTATGGTTATCGCAAAGTAAAAAGTTCGGATCTTTTTTCATATGGCGAAGACATGTATCCATCAACTTTCTTATTTTCATTAAATGCACAGCAGCAATTCCTATTTTAAAATCCTTTATAACGCCGTATTCTCGTAGCATCTTCTCACTCTTGGTAACTCTTTCTCCTGAAAGGTAAAAATCCCGGTGCCCTTGCGGCTCTCTTTCGTATCTTATTTTTACTGTATCACCTTTTTCATTTAATGCAAGGTATTCATCGGGAACCATTGAGGGATGATTAGACCAATCCTCTACTGCATGTAAAGTGGAGTTTGGGGCAAGACCGCAGCCAATCATTAAAATCTTGGCGTTCAATTGATAGAGCTTGCCAAAACCGCCTTCTTTTGCGTAAGGATTATATTTCTCATGATTTTTGGTTATTAACTCGGCATATTTACCACAGGCGGCTAATGAATGACTGGGATGTTTACTGCGAAGAACATTTTTCTGTCTCCAGAAAACATCGGAAATTTCGCCAGTTTTAGTCATAGAAGTGGTTTCCTGAAAATTATACGGTTTACCAGAAGAAACTGTGCTGTAGGTAAAGCTTGGCATAACTACTGTTCCTTCTTGACCAACCGTTTCTTCTAAAGCCTTTATTATGGTTGTAACTCCTCCATTAATATAACCTAAACTGTTTAGCGAACTGTGCACAAGGATTACATCCCCTTTTTGAATACCGTTTTCCCTTAACGCAGATATAATTTTATTCTTATTTAACTTTATCTTGTATTCCAGCTTGATATATCCCGCCTTTTCATAAGCCCGATATAATTTTATAATCTGTCCATCTTCGGGAATGTTTTTCTCCAATGACCAGAGCCGGATTACTTCACGCAGATTTCTCTTTCCATCAATCCAGAAGATGGATTCTTTATATTTATTGCTTAAAGATAGATATTTTTCTCTGAGCTCAGCAGGCATTCGAGCTGCATGGTGAAAGATAGGTCCAAGCATTGCCCGATGAGGAATAATGTTTTCAGCAATATTCAGCCATCTTGGAGACTTTTTTTCTATCGTTTCCCGAGTAGAAGCTTTATGTGAAATTTTTCGCATTCTCTTTTCAAGTGAAACTACTTCATTATTGATAAACTTTGATAATTCTTTGTCCAGTCCATCTATATATTTATTGTCTGGTGAGATGCGTTTAATTGATTGCAGTCTTTTTCTTGCCAGGTAAGTGCGATAATAGAATTTCTCTAAATAGTCTCTACGGATACCACTGTTGATAAGCTGACTTACCACTTCGGAAATTTCTTTCTTCCCTTCAGCAAAACACCTTTCTCCTAAACTTAATGCCTCTTTTTCCCCTGCATTGGCTATGGAATAAAGATAAGTAGCAGATGTTACCGCTGCATACTCAAGAACTTTTTCATCAAGGGTTTCTATTGTATCCCATGAACTATGCCATCCTTTTCCCGGAGCCTGAGCAGGATACACTGTCGGGATATTTATTGTCGGGTCTGCATAAAAAGTATCGGTTGATATTATAAAAGGTTTAATATCCCACTTAAAAAGTGTATTTTTGTCGTCGAAATACACCCTGTAAATATCTTCAATAAGAATATCTGTGTATGAGACTTGAGCATGAGGATTTAAACCAATATGAAATGGAGACTCTGCTAAAGTCTGTTTCATTGCTGTTCCATCCAAACATAAAGCAGCTACTGTATTTTTAATCCTCTTTTTATATTTATAAGCATAGTAATTGGACGATAACCACTCCCAGCCCATCAGAATCCTTATTGTCCGCTGTGGTATTGGCAATTTACCATTTTTTATGTTCTCGGTTAAAACCCGCATTATTTCCATCATCACCGCTCCGCCAGAAGCATTGTCATCCGCTCCGCATTCATAGATATGCCCTAAAACAAGAACTTCTTCGTGCTTTAAGTCCTTGCCAGGTATAATACCGGTAATTATATCTATGGTATCCTCTTTTATCTCTGTGTCTATGTCTACATGCAATGTAACCTTCTTATTGTTTTTAATAAGTTGATAAAGATATTTTCCCTGCCTGGGACTTATCATTATTCCAATCAGAGGTGGATCGCCAATGGTTGGGCCCCAGCCGATATCATTATGCCAGTCATTGCACCAGCAGACATTATCAGGATAGTCCATACCGCCCCATGAATGATCAAAAATAATTCCTCTTGCTCCATTTTTACACGCTAATTTCTTAGTGTTTTCAGCATAGACATCAATATGGGTAAATATTAATTTTCCTTTTATATCTTTTCCTTCATACTGTTTTATATCCGAGGCATCTTCTATATAAACAACCTCAATCTCTTCCCCTCCCGGCTTCGTTGGCGCTGACCAGCGAACAAGATGATTGGGAATGCTCTGATAATCGGCAAGCAGTTTACCTTTTTCACTTTCCGGAGAGAAAACTTTTACTATTCCTTTGCGAGCAATCCAGCCTAATGGAGCAATCCAATCTCCGCACCATGTTTTTCCATCAGCCGGATGCGGTATTATCTCTACATTTTTAAGCCCGAATTCTTTCATCTTTTCAAAACAATAATCAGCTGTCTGATGATATTTATCAAAACTTGACCAGCGGTCATTTTCATAAATCGGCTCGGCTAAATGCTTGATTCTTTCTCCAGTAAACTGCCCGTCCAACAACGATAAAATATTCTTAAACATCTGTTCCCTCATATAGTTGTTATAGTTTAGTCATTAAGATACAATCATGTTTTGGCAGATTCTTTATTTGCCTCTACATACTTCATTCGTAAGTCGTATAGAATATTGTCTATTAATCTGGATTCCTCGCTGGTAAGATTGCCTTTTGTCTTTTCTTGAAGCATAGCTATAGTGTCTATTGTGTACTTGGCTGCATCTAAATTCTTTTCTTCTTTCTTTGTAATTGGGTTTGGATAGATGCCCAGACTCATCATTGCCTGCATGCTGAGACTGGTTATAAACATCATAAAATTTACCTCTAAATGTGGCATCTTAAATTCTTTTTTCTTGTCCTCTGCTACCTTCTCTTTCCAGTCCTTATCTTCCTTTTTGATATTGAATTTCACATCTTTCTTTTTCTTTTCCTTGCCCATATCATATCTCCTCTCTACGTTATATTATTTATTTAACAAAAAAGACGGCTT
>DAOVKY010000175.1 GCA_030631525.1 bacterium | reverse complement strand
ATGTTTTAGCTTGAGTCTTTCCAATTCGTTGGATATTCTCTCAAGATTTGAGCTTACTGCTCCCTTAAGATTGAATAGGTCTATTCTTTCAACTCCCAGTTTCTTGCATTCGCTAAGTATTCCTTTTTCCTGGTCACTGAAATATATGAGGACAATGTTCTCTGTCTCATGATAGTCTGAGACTTTTTCACAGTGTAAAAGAGGAAATTTTTTGCTTAAATGAGTTTTAAAATAAGCAAATTTACCTACAGTTCCGGTTAAGAGCGCATACTTAATAGTCTCCGTTATATTGAATGTATCTAAAGAAAGGCTGAGGGGTTTCCACGGAATGAGCTGATTATACTGAGCATGAAGCACCCCAATTTCCCTTTCTGTTTTATGCAATTCCTGCTGAACGAGCATACAAGTTTTATGTATTTCTCTATAATCAAATTCCAGAGCTGTTTTTTCAAACTCGTCAGCTGACAGCAGGATTTTACTACCCATCAAACTGGAGATAAAACCTGTTTTCCCCCCAAATCGCGACAAAAAGTCTATAGTGGTTTGAAGTTCGGAAAGCTCTTTTTGGGATTGGTCAAGATTTGCCTGAACTGGTTTTAGAAAATCTTTATGTTTTTCAACTTGTTTTTGCTTAATATGATTAATCTGTATGATATTGAGTGATTCCAAGAAAGAGACAACATCCGGACATTGAGATTTGACTCCAATTATATTGACCTTTTGCATTTGAGAAATAGCCATTAATGTCTTAGCTCCTCTAGGATAGTGTTTATAGCGCTCTCTTGTTTGAGTTGAGCCTTTTGCTCAAGCTTAGATAGATATCCTGTATTATTTCCACGTATTTTTTTGACTTGCGCTTTAGCCTGCATATCAGCTTTTTCCAGCATTTTCTTTGCTTCCTGCCTCGCGTTCGCAACAGCCTTTTCAACATAAGCTAATGCATTCTTCCGAGCATTTTTTAAATTGGCAGCTGTTTGTTGTTTTTCTTTTTCTATAAGTTTTGATGCTTTTTGCTCAGCTCGTTTTATTTGCTCTATTACTTCTTCTATCAAAACTATCTCCTATTACATATAAGACGTACACTGGCGCTATGTTAGCATAAATATTGTGAGGGGGTCAAGCGCATTTAGACAAAAGGATAGGGCCTATAAAATCCAGAATATTTTACCTGAAAAATATAAGCCCTATTAGAGAAAGTTATTTCCCCTTTTTTCGTTTGACTTTTCTTGCTGCCTTTTTTGCCTTAGCTGCCATTTTATTCATGAATGTTTCTGGCCCATCGCTAGCAAGTTCCTTCAGCAGTTTTCCTCTTCTACCCAAAGACCCTGCAGTAGTTTTAACCTTCTTGCATCCTTTTATTGCATTTTCGCATTTGGTTATGCATGCTTTGGCGTCAGCTATTACAGCTTCATCTTTATCAATTTCAGCAATAGCTATTTTTTTCTTGCATTCCTTAATACATGCTTTCGCCTCGTCTATAATGGACTTAACCTCTAAGGTCATCTTATCACTCAGCCCTTCCATGTCTACGCCGCAGGATGTTAAAGTGTTACAGCAGTCATCCAATATCCTATCACCTTTAGCTTCCAATTCTCCAGCAAAGACCACTGATGTAGATATCATAAGACCAATAGCTAATACAATTGTAAGAACTGTACTTGTTAATTTCATATGTTTCACCCCCCTTCTTTAATAGATTTTATGCACTGAATTATAAGGTTCGTCGAATGTTTTGTCAATAGAGCATAAATTCATTCTGCTTTACAACCAAGTATAGATAAATTATAATTCAAATATTATGCGCTGGACCGAATCTCTTATAAATACTCTGTGGCAGGCACCGTCTGAGGCAGAAATTTCGTCTCATAAACTAATGCTTCGCGCCGGACTTATCAGAAAGATCGCTGCAGGCATATATATCTTTATGCCTCCGGGACTCAAAGTATTACGCAAAATAGAAAATATCGTTCGGGAAGAAATGGATACCTCCGGAGCTTTAGAACTTTTGATGCCAATTCTTCAGCCTGAAGAGTTATGGCAGGAAAGCGGCAGATGGGAGGAGTGGAGCAATGAGATGATGTGTGTCCGTGACCATCACAAGAGACAATTCGGTCTTGGCCCGACACATGAAGAGATTGTAACGGATATTATTCGCAAAGAGATTAAATCATATAAGCAGCTACCTGTCACGCTCTATCAGATTCAGACAAAGTTCAGAGACGAAATAAGACCGCGGTTTGGCATTATTAGAGCCAGAGAATTTATCATGAAAGACGCATATAGCTTTGATAGAGATATTAATGGATTAAATAAAAACTATAAAAAAATGCACAACGCTTATTGTAAAATCTTTGACAGATGCGCGCTGGAATATCAGATCGTTGAGGCAGAATCCGGCATTATGGGAGGCGATGTATCTCACGAATTTATGGCGTTAGCTGATTCAGGAGAAGATACCATTGTTCTATGCGCGTCTTGTGGATACAGCGCAAGTATGGAAAAAGCGAAAGGAGACAAATGCCCCAAATGCGCCGCCGGTATGAAAATTAAGAAAGGAATAGAACTCGGGCATATATTTAAACTTGGCATTAAATACAGTAAGTCTATGGGAGCTAAATTCCTAGATAAAGACGGCAAAGAAAAATTAATTATAATGGGTTGTTACGGAATTGGGATATCCAGAATTATTGCGGCAGTTATAGAACAAAATAACGATGAGCATGGAATAATATGGCCAAAATCAATAGCTCCGTATCAAGTAGAGATTTTGCCTGTGAATGTTAATGATAACGAGACAATGCAGATATCAGAAAATCTATATAAAAAATTTCTATCAGAGAAGATAGAGGTTATTATTGATGATAGGGATGAACGACCGGGAATAAAATTCAAGGATGCAGATTTAATTGGCATACCAATTAGAATTACAATTAGTTCCCAAAAAGCAAAAGACAATATTGTGGAAATCCACAAAAGAGACACGGGTAAGAATAAACTAGTTAACATAACTGACCT
>DAOVKY010000036.1 GCA_030631525.1 bacterium | reverse complement strand
CTTGGCAGTTGGCTAAAGAGAAAGTGCCGAATCTGGATAAACGCTTGCTTATGATTCCACCTATTGACCTGGATGTCGCAATCAGATTAGATCAGTCTTTTTCTGACCAGGGGGGTAATGATGTGTTGACCGTTCCCTAAAATTAGATTAAGATAGCATTCGTGTATTGCATTTGACTTTAACATATCACTTATAGTAAGTAGCTATCTAATTCAAAAAGAATTCTTTTAAATTCCTTTAACTGGGCTTCTTTTGATAACCGAGTTAGAGGTCTTAGCCTTCTCTCAGAAAAGCAATTAATCTCATTGGCATTCTTAGTTGACAAGAGATAGTTTATAATACTATACTCTAAATCAAGGAGATTAAGCATCTGGCAGACTCTTGCTCTTGATACGCCAAATCTCATGGCAATCTGGGCTTTGGATACAATAGAAGGTATCTTTTAGCACATTGGCATACTTCATAGTTTCTGCCAGAGGTGAAGGCTTGCAGATAACAGGGTTAGCCTCTTTAAGCAGTTTTTTGGTTATCCTTTTGTCTGTTTTAAGATTATAGGGCAGTTCTCCAAAGATTATGCAGAGTTTTTGCTTTTTAAATTGCATGTAGACTGGGAATTTAACTGTTGCAGATGCAATTATGCGCTTGGTTTCTGGAAGGGGGAGCCAGTTTATAAGCTCGAACTCAAGTTAGAGAGAACATATAAGCTCTGATTATACATCAATAATCAGGACTTTTCTAATTGCCTGCAATTTAAATACAATGAAAAAAGAGGAGAGGATAGATAATGAACAGGAAAAAATCAATTGAACTGCTTGATTTAATGTATAGAATACGCTTCTTTGAAGAAAGGACAATGAAGCTTTTTCGAGAGGGTTTAATAGTCGGCGCGCTCCATCACTATATAGGAGAAGAGGCAATTGCTGTTGGGGCTTGTGCTACAGCAGAAGAGGACGATTATGTTGTAAGCACTCATCGCGGACATGGACACTGTATTGCCAAAGGAGCTGACTTGAAACGTATGATGGCTGAACTTATGGGAAGAGAAACCGGCTACAGCAAGGCAAGAGGCGGCTCCATGCATATCTTCAGTATAGAGGAGGGTCTATTGGGAGGAAACGGCATTGTAGGCGGCGGTCTTCCTATTGCTCTTGGTTCAGCGCTATCCGGACAATACAGAGATTCAGGACAGGTAACTCTTTGTTTCTTTGCTGAAGGAGCGGCTGCGCGTGGAACATTTCATGAATCCCTGAATTTAGCTTCTTTGTGGAAACTGCCCGTTGTTTATATATGCGAAAATAATTTGTGGGCTGCAACCACTTATATAAACTACAGTTTACCAATAGAAAATATCGGAGACAGGGCTTCTGCTTATGGAATACCCGGGAAGGTAATAGACGGGAATGACGTGGAAAAAGTCTATGATACAGTAGATGAAGCAGTAAAACGTGCTAGAGCAGGCAAGGGACCAACTTTAATAGAGTGTAAATCATTCAGGCACCATCCACACTGTATGGTAATACCTGATACAAGGCCGCAGGATGAGGTTATGGAATGGAAAAAGAAGGATCCAATTCCACGTTTTGAGAAAAGGCTTCTGGGAAAAAAGGTAATAACAAAGACAGAAATGGAAAAAATTAGGGGAAAAGTCAATAACATGCTGGATGAGGCAGAAGAATTTGGAAGAAAGAGCTCTGTCCCGGGGGTAGAGACAGTTGCTGAAGGCTTATGGGCATGAAGGAGGTGTTTGTAATATGAGAGAATTAACATATCTTGATGCTTTAAATGAAGCTTTAAGAGAAGAGATGGAAAGAGATGAGAATGTTTTCCTCATAGGGGAAGACATAGGCTCGTTCGGCGGAGTCTTTGGAGTGGAAAAGGGGCTTTGGGAAAAGTTTGGTGAAAAAAGAGTCCGGCAAACTCCCATATCAGAAGATGCAATAGTGGGAACTGCAGTTGGTGCTGCAATGACAGGGCTAAGACCCGTAGCTGAAATAATGTACATAGATTTTATAACCTGCTGCATGGATCAGGTAGTAAATCAGGCAGCAAAGCTGCGTTATATGTCAGGCGGAAATTTAAAAATGCCCCTGGTTATACGGGCGCAGGGTGGAAGCGGTACTGCAGAAGCAGCCCAGCATTCACAGAGTCTGGAAGCATGGTTTGTGCATACACCAGGGCTTAAAGTGGTTATGCCTGCTACTGTATATGATGCAAAAGGTCTTTTGAAAACAGCGATTAGAGACGACAATCCAGTAATATTTCTGGAACACAGGCTTCTTTATAATATGAAAGATAATGTTCCTGAAGGAGAATGGACAGTGCCGTTTGGAAAGGCAGAGGTAAAGCAAGAGGGAAAAGACATTACCATTGTTGCCACATCTCTCATGATTCATAAAGCATTGGAAGCAGCAAAAGAGCTTGCTGGTAACATCAGTATAGAGGTTATTGATCCAAAAACATTGGTTCCACTTGATATAGATACGATTCTGGAATCAGTTAAAAAGACCTCCAGATTGCTTGTTGTTCATGAAGCTCCTACAATAGCAGGAGTTGGCGCAGAAATAGTAAGACAGGTTGTAGAGAAAGCATTTGATTATCTTGACGGAGCACCGCGTGTTCTCGGTGGCAAAAGTATTCCAATGCCTTTTGCTCCAACACTGGAGAAAGCATGCACACCTCAAAAAGAGGATATAATTAAATTTGTAAAAGAGATGGTTTAAAAGGAGACTAAAATTATGGTCAAATGGGGAGTAATTGGAGCAGGAGGCATAGCAAGAAGAAGAACCATACCTGAAGGAATTGCAAAAGCTAACAATGCAAAACTTGTTGCTGTAATGGACATTGATAAAAAAATTGTGAAGGAAATAGCTGATGAGTATAAAGTTAAAGCATATACAAAAGAAGAAGAATTGCTGAATGATGAAAATGTTCAGGCTGTATATATAGCTACTCCTGTTAATCTGCATTGCAGACAAACAATGGCAGCAGCTAATAAGGGAAAGCATATATTATGCGAGAAATCCATGGCAATGACTGTTGAAGAATGCGAAAAAATGATTGAGGTTTGCAGAAAGGCAAACGTGAAACTTGGCCTTGGATATATGATGAGATTTCATACGATTCATACAAGGATCAAGGATATGGTACAACAGGGCTTGCTTGGAAGGATTGTTATGGCTAGAGCGCAATTGTCATGCTGGTATCCGGAGATAGAAGGCGCATGGAGACAAAAAAAAGAATTTGGCGGCGGCGGCTCTCTTATAGATATGGGAACACACTGTATTGATCTTCTGGAGTTTATAATGGATGACAAAGTAGCAGAAGTTTCCTGTTTTACTGGCAATTTAATTCAGAAATATGAAGTTGAAGACACTGCAGTTGTAATGATACGATTTAAAAATGGTGCACAGGGTGTTGTTGATAATTGCTTTAGTATACCTGATAATTCATCAAAGAATATGCTGGAAATCTATGGAACAAAAGGAAGCATTCTGTGCAAAGGCACAATAGGACAGGGCGATGAAGGAGAAGCTATTTCCTATATTGAAGAAGGGAAACAATACGATGCAGACCAACAAAGAGAACCTGTTGCCTCTGGGAAAATAATAAAAACAGAACCAGTTAATACTTACAAAGCAGAAGTAGAGCATTTCTCGGATTGTATTATAAACGATACAGAACCTTCTATTTCAGGCGAAGATGGCATATGGAGCCAAAAAGTTGGTTTGGCCTGTTATAAATCAGCCAGAACAGAAAAAGTTATAAAATTATAAGAGGAAATTTAAATGAATTCTCGGGAACGGCTATTTAGCATTTTGGAAGGCAAAATTCCAGATAGGGTTCCGCTTGTAGAATTATGGGTTGACCCAAAGGTTTTCCAGGCTCTTTATCCTGGCAGTTCGTACTATGATTTTATTGAACAATCCGGCTATTATGATGCAGTCTGTTCATTTGCAGGAGTGGTCAATCCACAAATTAACTGGATTGATAAGTCAAAGAAGATTTTTCAGGACAAATGGGGAGCCATGCAGCAGTTTACCGAAGAAGCTATACCCCTTGTGATTCCTCCCATACGCATTCAATCTGAGAAAGATTTGATTTCCTATACCCCTCCGGATCCAAACGACTCCGCTATTTTGAATTCAGTAAGGGAAGTGGTCAATCGGTTTAAGGACAAGAAGGCAATAATCTTTGTTGGCGAGGCTGTGTTTGCTCCTTCACAGTATTTAAGAGGTGGTCTTGAGAATCTCCTTGTTGACTACAAACTTAACCCTAATCTGGTCAGAAAGCTTTCAAAGATAACTATGGAGTATCATGTTGAATTATACCGCAGGGTAATCAGGGAAGGAGTAGAGATTATTCTACTGGGTGACGACTACGCTGGAAACACAGGTACGATTATGTCTCCGGCAGATTTTGAGCACTTCATCCTGCCTGGATTTCGTACGGTTGTAAGAGAGATTAAAAATGCCGGCGCTTACTGTATCAAGCATACTGATGGGAATATTCAGAAGATATTAGATATGATAGTTGGGACAGGTATTGATGCCCTGGGACCGTTACAGGCAACTGCCGGAATGGATCTTGCTATTATTAAAAAACAATACAATATTTGTGTTATGGGCAGCATTGATGTTGATCTTCTTGTCCGAGGATCGTCGGGACAGGTTGCCCAGGCAACCAAAGAATGCATAGCCAGTGTATCTCCCGGCGGGAGACATATTCTCTCTTCAGCTAATACCATTAGCTCTGCTGTTCCGCCAGAGAATCTTGTGGCAATGATTGAAACAGCACAGGAATGGGGAGGTTACCCCATTGAAAAAATAAAACATTACAGGGGATAATCTACTGCTTCATCAATCATCATGACAGGGATACCTTCTTTTATCGGATAGTATTTCTTGCAAGCGTCGCATACAAGCTTATCCTCGTCTTCAAGCCTTATATCCCCTTTGCATTTTGGACACGCTAAGATGTCCAGAAGCTCTTTGTCTATAGCCATAATATTCTCTCCTTTTATCTGTTAAACAAATTCTTCTTTATAGACTTCTAATGTTTTTTTTGCAGTATTTTGCCATTTGAATTTCTCTATTTGCTTTATGCCAATCTTTATCATATTCTCCCTCAACTTGCTATCAGAAATAATTTTTTCTATTGCTTCAGCCAGAGAATCTGCATCGTTAGGCTCTACAGTTATACCTGCATTACCAACAACTTCAGGCATTGAGGATACATTAGATGTTACAATGGGCACTCTGCTTGCCATTGCTTCTACAAGCGGCAAGCCAAATCCCTCATAAAGAGAGGGAAAAACAAACACATCACATATCTTGTAAAGAAGCGGTAAATCCTCAAAATCTATATTCTGAAGGGAAATTACATCTTCAGCCACATTAAGCTGCTCTGCATAAATCTGCAGTTCTTCAACTCTCTCTTTTTTCCCTCCAACCAGAAGAAGTTTTTGCTCTATACCTTTTTTTCTGAGTTTTGAATATGCTTCAATAAGTATCTCAATATTTTTATGTTTCTTCATATTGCTTACATTAAGTATGTATTTTGCGTGCAGGTTTAGTTTATGCCTCAGCTTTGCACATTCTTCTTGAGGAGCGTCTTTCTTAAAGATTTCAGAGACTCCGTTATAGATTACAACAACCTTATCTTCTTTTACGCCTAAATAATTTACTATATCAGCCTTTGTGTTTTCAGATACAGCTATTATCTTTTTTGTTCTTATAGCCATCAGCTTAAACAATGACTTAGCATAAAAATATGCAGCTCTGTGCTTGAGGAACTGAGGAAAAATAAGATGTATCAGGTCATGAACGGTAACTATCATTTCTCCCTCATATATAACAGGGATATTGTAATGCGGGCAATGCAGAAATTCGGTATTCCAGAGTTTTAAAGGCTCAATAGCTTGCTCACTTATACTATAAATTGGCGAATGAAATTCCTTTACACAAACATTGCGTTTTTTTGCATATTTAGAAAGCTCTTCCTTTTTGCCTAACAGAATATAAGTGTTAGACTTATCAATATCTAGGATATTTGTAACCAGATTTCTTGTATAGGTACCAATTCCTGAGTGCAAAATCATTCTGGCATCAATCGCAATATTCAAAATTAACTCTTAATTATTGTTTTTATTATTTTATCCAAATTATTAACATGAAGCTTCCATGTGTAATTATTCTCTGCAAATTCTCTTGCCTTTTTACCCATGCTTGAAGCATTAAGAGGATTCTTGGCAAGAGCAATGATTGCCTCTGCTATTTTAGAGGGATCTTCAGCAAGTGTTATAAAACCTGTTTCTCCGTTGATAACAATCTCCGGGAGAGGATCATAAGAAACAGTAATAACAGAAATTCCCGATGCCATATATTCAAATATCTTGAGAGGAGACCAGAAGAATCCGAAATCTTTTAATGGCTTATAATATGCTGCATTGTAAGGCGCAATGCCTGCATCAGATATTGCCATAAAGTATGGCATCATTTCGTATTTCTGGGTGCCGGCAAAAACCACGTACTGACTCAAACGCATATCTTTGATTTTAGCTTTTACCTCATCCAGACACTCTCCTCCGCCAACAAAGAGGAACTGCACATTCTTGTCTTTACTAATTACAGTCCTGACAATTTCCGGGAGATCAAGCGCTCCATGCCACTTTCTAAATGTGCCTGCAAACACTACTGTAAACTTGTTCTCTAAATTGTATGTCTTTCTAATATTATTGGCTTTGCCTGTATTTCTCAGTTCCGGACTGAACATATCCGTATTCGCCGCCCATCTGACCTGCTCGGTTTTCAGGCGGGCATGTTCAGGGACAACCGTAAGCGAAGTAGCTATAACCTTTTTTGCCTGTCTGAATTGAACATTTCTCCAGAACCTGAGTGCGTTAACAATCATTCTGCATCTAATGTTATATCTCCATATAAGCTCTTCGGTATGAGGACTGTTCACTTCAAGTATAAGCGGTATTTTTTTAAGCTTTGAATACATGGTTCCCACCCCACCGAATGTAACGTATCTTTCAATGATT
>DAOVKY010000121.1 GCA_030631525.1 bacterium | reverse complement strand
CATCAATTTCTATCGCCCTCTTTGCAACCAGATTATGAGCAGCGTATGCAGATGTTAACGAATCATCTAATATATCATTCAGCCCGGCATCAATATGACATGCTCCAGCAAAGAATATGCCTTTCCTATTTGACAAATTTGGCATAAAGTGAACATTGTTGTTCTGAAAAAACCCTTGTTTATCTCTCGCAACACCAAGTATAAGCGAGATCTCTTCTGTGCCCTGGCTGGGAAGAATATTTTCCCCAATTATCAGCCAGTCACATATTATATGCAAGCTTCTTACATCTATGCCTTCTACAGCAGAAAACACAACTCCTTTTTCTCTGGCAGCTGTATATAATTGCTCAAATTTTTTACCGGCAACTTTTATATTGCGGGATAAGACAGATACTTCACATCTTAATTTTTCTCTAAGAAGCAAAGCATTTTTTAAAGTAGATAATGCTATTATTTGAGAATCTTCCTTGTCAAAATCACATAAGAATATGACATTGGATAACCTTTCTATCTTGCTATCTGCAATGTAATCCTCAAGAAGAGTATGATTGATTATCTTTTGAGAACTGCAATCCATCTTTGGTGTAGATACATCAATTCCCGTCGCAATAACAACTACCCCATGCTGAATCTCAACTAGTTTTGAGTTTTGAGTTTCGAGTTTTGAGTTAAAGGTTCCTACATGTCCTTTCGTCTCTACTAATTCTGCAGACGTAAATACGTCTATATTTGAAAGCTTCTTTAATTTTGATATTTGCCGAGAGACAAAGTCTTTTGGCGATATATCCATACCATATATGCTGAAAAGATTATTTAACCTGCCACCCAGGATTTCTTCTCTTTCAATTAGAGTTACTTTATGCCCTTGTTCCTCAAGGTATATTGCAGCAGTTATTCCTGCAATACCACCGCCAATTATAAGGATGTTACTGTTCACTCTAATTCGTTTACTCATAAATACTCCATTACATCTAATGCGGTTTTCTCCGCGTGTTGAATAGATTCTGATATACTCTTTGGCCCTTCACACGTACCTGAGAGAAAAACGCCTTGAGCATTAGGTTCAAAAAACCCGAACTCGTCTGTATTAATTCCAAGAAGACTCTCAATTCTCTGATTCTCCTCTGACGGCGTTATGCCTATAGAAAGAACAAGAAGATCATAATCCCTCTCAACAAGTTTAGCTTCTGTCATATCTTCATACAAAATCCTTACTGATTTAGTTTCAGAAATTTCCTGCGCTCTTGTTGGTATGCTCTTTATAAACTCTATTTTTGAATCATCCTTACATTGGTCATATAACATATTGAATTCTTTCCCTGAAGACTGAATATCCATATAGAAAACATCGACTTTAACTTCGGGAAAAGCTTCTCTAAGCATCATGGCGAGTCTTAAAGCGTAACGGCAGCATACTCTTGAACAATAGCCTTTGTTTAAGTGCGGATCCCTGGACCCCACACACTGTATGAATGCTATTTGCTTTGGAATGTTATCTGATATGGGCTCAAAATTTTGAACCCCTACGTTTCCCTTTTCTTTGAAGTACTCTTCAATATCCAAGCCTGTAAAAACATAAGGGATTCTTCCATAGCCAAATCTGCCTTTTTGCCTTGCATCAAACGGGGTAAAACCAGTTGCAACAACTATTGCGTCTATCTCTAGGGAATTATTTTTATTGTTCTGCTTTATTTGAACAGAAAACTTATCATTGGATTTGGAAACATCGGATATGTTTGAGTCTAGATATATTTTGACATTAGGATGAACTTTTATTTTATCTATCTTATCCTTTAGAAGGCAAGCCCCGCATTTTGTGCAAACATTATCTACAGCTTTACAACAAAATCCTTGAACATGCCCACCTATTGAAGATGTTTTTTCTATTAGATGGACGATTATGTCTTTATCCGCAATCTCTAAAGCTGAAGTAATGCCTGCTATTCCTGCTCCAATAATCAGTACACTTTTTTCCCTCATGTTTCTCAGCCTCTGCAAGAATTTTTACCAAGCTTTTTCAACAACAATATCAGGCATTGGATAATGTTTTTTATTTAAGCAGTATATTTTCCCTCCGCTTTGCATAACTGTAGCAGCAAGAATGGTATCGTTGATATCAACCCCGTGCGAAGGGTGCCATTTTCGATATAATTGCGCGGCATTGTCGATGATTTCTTGATTGACAGGAGCAGTGGAAAACTGTGAGAGAAAATGCAAGGTTGCCTCTTTCTCATCCGGTCGCATAAAAAATACTACCTCTGCTCGCTGCATACAACCAGTCCAGAGAGTAATTTCTTCTTTCTTTTGCAGTTTTCGCAGAAATCTAACTGAATGCTCTTCGCCACGTAAGTGCCAAATGAGAACATCGGAATCTATATATGCTCTCACTAATAATACCTTTTCATGGATTTTTCAAATACACTGCGTATTTTCTTTCTGGTATTTTGAGACGATTCCTTTCGGCACCAGAGACCATGCGTTTCGTTGAAAACATCAATAGAATCTGTTTTGTCAACATGAGAAACAAATTCTCTTACTGCATTTTCCAGAAGGCTTTTTTTGGATACATGCAGCTTCTGCGCCATTTTAGCAATCAGATATACTACTGACTCATCAAGTCTCGTAGAAATAATCTTATCCATTATTTTATCCTCCATCTTTTAAACTTACGTATGTAATATAACGTAAGATTATACGCTTGTCAATATCTCCATTAAAATTGTGTTGTCCTCTTTCCTCCCTGTTGGAAATTTCTTTGTATTGTATAGAGAAGTTATCATAAAATGAGTTCTTTTAATGTATCTGCATACTTCCCAATAACATCCAGACTGTCAGTCCAGTAAGTCTCAAGGGAGTACCAGCCATTATAGGAACGAGTTTTTAGAAAGTTCGTGAACTCTTTTATTCCTGTGATTCCTGTTCCTAGTTCAGCTTGTCCTAACCACCTATCTCCTTTTGCAGGATAACCAGTGCCTTCTTGTGTTTCCCTTACATCTTTGATATGAACATGTCTTAATCTATCCCAGAATTTCTCAAGTGCGACTACTGGAGATTCTCCCCCATAACATGAATTTGCGGAATCTCCTACAAAATACAGTGAAGAATTTTTTACCATAGAGAATATGTCTTCAAGCATATCAGATGTTGACATAACATCATAAGAGATACCAAATGCCTCAATAGCAATATCTAAACCGTGCTTTTTGCCAGCTTCAATTGCGTTATCAATAGAAGCTGCAACAAGTTTTCTCCCGTCTTCAGGAGACATATCTTCAGGCAATCTGTTCCCATTAGTCATGACAAGCGCGGGTTTTAAAATAGAAGCAGAGCTAATCATTGTTCTTGTTTTTTCACATGCCTCCTCAAAACCTCCGGGTTTTAGATGGTTGACAATAAGGTCAATATTAGGAATGTACATGTTTCTCTTCAGTATTTCTTCTAAAACTTCATGCAATAAGTCATGATCAAGATAGAAATCCTCCGCTTCCAGGAACATAGGCTCTATTCCTGTAATGCCATACGATTTTATGGTGTCTAAAAAGTTACAAAGAGCATCCAGATCGGTAAACAGTTTTTTAGTATGCTTATAGGTCATTAATGAGATTTTTATTCTTAATTCCCTTTCGCCCATCTACACCTTAACCACAATCACACTTGCTGCAGAATGCTCCGGGACAATAAGCTCAAGTCCATTTCCGTTCCTTTGCAACTTAACCTTTCTTTTGCCTTGATAATGTGTTCCTAAGCTGTACGCTTTCTTAATCTTGGAAGCTCCTTTGAATTGAACATAAATTTTAAGGTTTTTTTCTATTCCTTTTTCGTCTAAAATACTTTTCCGTTTG
>DAOVKY010000037.1 GCA_030631525.1 bacterium | reverse complement strand
GACGTTCACATTCAAACTTTTTGGCCGAACAAGGCATTAAAGAAACGCTAACAATGTTTTTAGGGTCAATATTATTGCGTTTTGCATACCATGTTTTAGCTATAGCGCCGAACATTTGTTGAGGCGATTTACAACTAGATATATGTCCCAGTTTCTCAGGATAAAAATGTTCGATATACTTTACCCAGCCCGGAGAACAAGAGGTAATCTGAGGCAAAGCGACATTTTTATCTTTATCAACAAGCGCTTTCTTCAACCTCGTAAGAAGCTCTGTGCCCTCTTCCATAATGGTTAGATCAGCAGTAAAGTTAGTATCAAATACCTTATCAAACCCAAGCCTTTTTAAGGCAGCAGTCATTTTGCCTTTTATCAAAGTACCCGGTTTTAAGTCAAAGCATTCCCCAAGAGCAGCCCGGATTGCAGGGGCAGTCTGAACAACTACAAACTTGTTTGGATCATCAATAGCCTCCCATACCCTGTCAATATCGTCCTTTTCACTTATTGCTCCAACAGGACAAACCGCAGCGCATTGTCCGCATTGAACACAAACGGCTTCGCTAAGCATATCTCCTTGTCCGGGCGCAATAATCGTATCAAACCCGCGCGCTCTTGGAGCTAATGTATCTACTCCCTGAACATCCTGACATACACTGACGCATCTTCTGCAAAGAATACACTTATTAGGATCTCTGACAATACCGGGAGTGCTTTCATCCAGAGGCATTCTCTCTCTTACGGACTGAAATCTGACTTCCTTAATACCATATTCATCTGCCAGTGTCTGAAGTTCACAGCTCTGATTGCGGTCACAAGTATTGCATTCCCATGGATGGTCGCTCAGGAGCAGTTCCAATATTATCTTTCTGGCATCACGCACTTTTTTTGTGTTAGTGCGGATCTTCATGCCTTCAGAAACCTTTGTTACACATGATGGTTGAAGCGCTTTAGCTCCTTCTACTTCTACAACACACATCCTGCATGATCCGGGGCTCTGAAGATTCTCCAGATAACATAAAGTAGGTATCTTTATTCCAATCTTTTTAGCAGCATCCAGAATCGTTGTATCTTCTGATACTTCTACTCGGGTATTATTTACTGTAATATTTATACTCATCTCGCCTCCTTATTTGTTTCCTTGAACCGTGGGTTTAAACCCACGGTTCAAGGTTGTCTCTGGTTACTGGTTCATGCCTTTTATCAGGATTTACTCCCTGAATAAGTTCCTTTCCAAAATACTTCAAAGCAGAAAGAACAGGCGAGGCAACAGACTGTCCCATAGGACAAAAAGCTGTAAGTTTAAGTTCCTCAGCCAGTTCTTTTATAATTTCAAGTTCATCAAAATAGGCTTCCTGTTTTTCCAAGCGCTTGAAAGCGTTATGCATCTGTTTTGTGCCGATTCTGCATACGGAACATTTTCCGCATGATTCATGAACAAAGAATTTCATGCAGCAAGCCAGAAAATCCGCAATTGAAACTGTCTCGTTCATAATCAATATTGCGCCGGAACCAAGATTATGTCCCAGTTTCTGTAGCTCTTGATATTCAAGCGGCACATCCAGAAGCTCTGAGGAAAGAATATCGCCGGCTGTTCCTCCTATTTGAGCCATTTTGAATTTTCCATGAGACATGCCTCCCGCATAATCATAAATAATCTCTCTAAGAGTGATTCCCATAGGAACTTCAATCAAGCCGGGACGATTTATATGCCCCAATATGGTATAGACTTTAGTTCCCGGTGACTTTTCTGTCCCGAATTTTCTAAACCAGTCAGATCCATTTAATATAATAGGAGCTATATTGGCAAAAGTTTCCACATTATTTACGTTTGTCGGCTTGGATAAAAATCCTGATTCAGCAGGGAATGGCGGCTTAAGCCTTGGCTCGCCTCTTAGTCCTTCCATTGAATTCAGAAGAGCTGTTTCTTCTCCGCAAACATAAGAACCTGCGCCAATCTTAATCTTTATATTAAAATCAAAATTCTTGCCGAAAATATTCTTACCTAACAGCCCTAATTTCTCAGCGTCTTTTATGGCTTTTGTTAATCTTTGAATAGAAAGCTGATATTCTCCGCGAATGTAGATATAAGCTGTATCAGCGCCTATTGCGTATCCGCAAAGCGCCATGCCTTCCAGAACCTTATGAGGATCTCCCTCCATAATCAAGCGATCCTTAAAGGTGCCTGGCTCTCCTTCATCCGCATTGCATATAACATATTTTCGAGTCTCTTTCGATGCTCTGGCAAATGACCATTTCAAACCTGTTGGAAATCCTGCGCCCCCTCTTCCTACAAGTCCGGAATCCTTTACTGTCTTAATAATATCTTCCGGCGTTTTTTTCTCCAGAGATATACCTAACGCTTCATATCCACCAACGCCGATATATTCTTCAATATCTTCAGGATTAATCTTTCCGCAGTTTTCAAGAACAATCCGACCGTAATGCTGTGTTTTTCTGGAGTCGTAATCTATTAGGTCTATTCCTGAGCGAAGCTTTTCTGACAGAAGCAATTTTTTATAAGGACTGCCCTTAATGAATCTCTCCTGAATAAATTCTGCAACATTCTCTTCAGTCACATCTCCGTATATCTCCCCTGTAGGATAGATCCCAAGAACAACTCCTTTATTAACAGGACCAATACTTCCTGTTTCAACAACTTGAATCTGAGCGGAAAGATTATGTTTGTTTATTTCAGCAATCAACTTGCTTTTTATCTTCCTTGCTCCGAGAAGGACAGTATTTCCATCAATACCAACTAAAATCTGAGCAATGCTTTTTTTTGACATAAATTACTCCTATTTGTCATTGCGGGGGACAAAGTCCCGTGGCAATCTCGTTTGTCATTCTGTGACTTGATCACAGAATCCAGAGGTTTAGTGTGCAATCTCATTTTTGTGTATTTGTTAATGATAAAGATTTGACCCCCTTCCTGCTGATTTCACAAGCCATTGATAAGTATCAAAATGACTGCTATTGTATTGTTTAAAATATGTACTGTTATTGGAATCCAGAGTGAATTACTTTTTTCATAAAGATAAGCAGATACTGCACCTATGAAAATCAATGGAATCACGATTGCCCATTCTAAATGTGCAAATCCAAAGAATAAAGCACTCAAAATAATAGCCCATTTTATCCCCAAATACTTCTTTATTCCACTGTAGAGAAATCCTCTAAACAAAACCTCTTCACAAAAAGGAGCCACTATTATTGCAAGAAGAATTGGAAAGAATAATTGTCCTTTCGCTTTCATAGAAAGAAGCAGTTGAGAAAAGAACTGAACATGTTCGATATGAAAGAGTTTTTCTGCACAGAACTCATAGATAAAGCTGAAAAGTCCACAGATAACTACTCCTGACACAACATACTTAATTGATGCCTTGAACCTTACTTTCTTGAATCCTAAAGCGGATACTTTTAGTTTGTATTTGAGTAGAACGATGTAATTTATTATGCCAACAATTATTATGTTTCCCAATATCGTTCCAAGAAATAGCTCTTTCCATACAAAACTTGCCATCAATGACACAACAGAGAATAGAAATAAAACTGCTACCATATCCCTGAGCTTCCATTTGATTTGCGGATACAGAATTGTTGCTCCTTTTTTCTTGTAGTAATACCTTACTAAAAAAATGGTTAATGTTAGAATTAGGATGCCTCCTCCAAGAAGCACTATGTAAATAATTATTAGCTCTTTCTGCATTTTATTCAATTTCGATAATTCATTAAAGAATTCTTGTAATTTGCCTTGCCTGCCATAACAAATGACAAGCCCTTCGTGAACATCTTGAAGGTATTTTCCCTGAGGATATTGGCTGATATATTCTTTAAACTCTTTCTCTGCTAATTGAAATTTCTCCGCAAACCGAAGGCACTCCGCAATATTATACTGGACAAATTCTCTGCTGTAGTATTCACCTTCTGGATACTTATCTAACAGTTCCCTATAAGCCTGCTCAGATGATTGATAATCATTTTTCATAAAATAGCACCAGGCCATTAAGTAATAGGTAAACGGTAAGTTAGAAGAGTTAGGATAATCCTGTATGGCTTTTCTCAACTGGGCGACAGCCTGTTCATATCTGCGTAATTCATGATAACAATTACCAATATTCACTTGAGCAATGTCCCCCAACCCTGTTTCCTCAGCATAGTTAGATATTAATTCCTGAAAGTATTCTAACGCCTGCTCATATTTACTCTGTGCGTAGTAACTCTCGGCTATGTTATAATAACAGTTGCCTATATTGGCTTTGATTTCTTTTATATTTTGAGCATCTATAATTTTTTCTTGAAGCTCTTTTTTGCAATAGTAAATCATTTCCTGACAGGCAGGAATAAGTCCTTTATAATTCTCCTCTTTTGATAATTTTCTAATCTGCTTTATTTTTTCTGATACAATCTCATCGGTGCGATACCATTTCCATTCACAATAAGTTTTTGCCCCTTCTATAGCAAAAGACAAGGAAGGTAACATAAATACTAACAGTACAGCCAAGAACAGTTTTTTCATATATTGAGTAAAAACTAATTTCTTTTCCATTCGATTTCAACCAGTCCTGTTAATTATAGCAAATTAGGGACACATCCCATTTATCCCAAAAACATGTAACATATTATCAACGCTCTCATCTTCATGCTTGACAGGAATATCTAAAAAGCAACGGAACAGGCATGCTTGTTCCCTACTGGATTCCCCGATCAAGTCGGAGAATGACAAATGAGATTGCCACGTCGTCCTCCCGAAAGCTTTCGGGACTTTCGGGACTTTCGGGACTCCTCGCCCCGAACCAGAGAATCTCGGTTCTGGGGCTCGCAATGACAGCACTTTGAAATTCCTATACATTAAATTTTTTCCTTTTCTTGAATTTTGTCCAATATTTTATCTATTTTTTCTTCGTTTAAATTTCCGTAGGCTTCATCATTGATCATCATAGCAGGAGCAACTCCGCAAATCCCAAGACAACTTGTTCCCTCTAATGTAAAAAGACCATCATCAGTTGTTTCTCCAACCTTGATGTCCAATTTTGACTTTATTGCTCCAAAAATAGTTTGCGCACCTAGAATGTGACATGGAGGGCTTTCACAAACTCTGATTATATATTTACCGCGCGGGGTAAAACTAAACATGGTGTAAAAAGAAGCGGTCCCCTTAATTTCAGATACAGATATAATCATTTCTCTGCTTAGCGTATTAATATCCTCTTCAGTAATGTAATTCTTTGGATTTTGGCTCTGAATGTCATGCAGTATCTGCAATAAATTCTCTTTTTTATTTCCATGCTTTTTAATTATTTCTTTTGTTGTCATAGATTCTCCTATTCTTTCTTATATTCACAACGTAGACATCTCTCTGCTTCTTTGCAGGCAGTCTCCCTGTTCCATGTTTTTTCAACTTCAGTAAAAGATTTTCTCTCTTTTAAGGGAATTAAAATATTCTTTGCTCTGTTATGACTAACAGGTTCTTCTTCCGGGTCAAATACAACTTCAATTGGATCCATAATATTCCATGGATATTCATCTCTGCCGCCTGTTAAGTATTTATCAATAGCCTCTGCTGCTCTCTGCGCCTCTCCAATTGCCTCTACTACTGTAGACGGACCAGTCACCACATCCCCACCGGCAAACATATCTTTCATTGCCATCTTATCAAATAAAGCGCCATGAGATGGTTTCTGCCCGATAGCCAAAATTAATAGATCAATTTTTTTAGCAAAAGAAGATGTTTCTATCTCAACAGGTTTTCGTCTGCCTGATTTATCAAATTCGCTAAGTCTCATCTTTACAAACTCAACTTCCAGCTTATTATTAATTGACCTGACTGATTTGATATTTTGAAGAAGCTGTATTTTTATCCCCTCATTTTCCGCCTCATTAATTTCCTCTATTTCAGCAGGCATTTCCTCTCTGGTTCTGCGATATACAATTGTAACTTCTGCGCCAAGCCGTTTTGCTGTTCTCGCAGCATCAATTGCTGTGTTTCCGCCGCCAATAACTACTACTTCATGACCTACATTTATTTTTTCTCCGTTATTTACTTTATATAAAAAATCCAATCCGGCCATAACTTTCTTATTATCTATTCCTTCAATGCGAGGCATAATAGACTCCCCTGCCCCTGAAGCAATATAAAAGGACTTGAAGTCCTTCTCTCTAAGTTCGTCAATGCTGATATCCCTGCCGATATTCGTATTAGTTCTTATTTTTACCCCGTATTCACATAGGGCCTGAATCTCTTTCTCTACGATATTATTAGGAAGCCTATAAGAAGGAATAGCATAGGTAAGCATCCCTCCTGCTTTGGGCTCAGATTCAAAAACAGTAACATCATAACCCAACATAGTTAGAAAATAGGCATTGGATAGGCCAGATGGCCCTGAACCGATCACAGCTATCTTTATCCCATTAGGTTTCTGCTTTTCAGGAAAACATTCCAGATAATCTTCTTCTGCGATAAAACGCTTTACAGAACGAATGTTTACCGCAGAATCAATATCGTTCCTTCTGCATTTAGATTCACACTGATGAGGGCATACACGTCCGCAGACCGCAGGGAACGGATTAGTTTTCAAATGAACTTTTAAAGCCTGTTTTAAGTTACCCTCTTTTGTATAGGCAAGATAAGCGGGGACGTTTACTGACGCTGGACAGACATTGGAGCAGGGAGCGTATACCAATTTTGAACATACTCCTGCGCGGCATTTTTTATCACGAATATGTTCAATGTATTCTTCTCTGAAATACTTTAAAGTTGCAATGACCGGATTTGGCGCAGTCTGCCCTAATCCGCAAAGCGATGTTTGCTTTATTTGATAGGATAATTCTTCAAGAATATCTAAATCCTCCCTTCTGCCTTTTCCATCACAAATATCTGTAAGAATGTCCAGCATAATTCGTGTTCCTTGACGGCATGGAGTTCACTTTCCGCACGATTCTTCCTGAAT
>DAOVKY010000212.1 GCA_030631525.1 bacterium | reverse complement strand
ATCTTCGTTTCATATTGTTAGCTTTGGACAGAACTGCTCCAGAGCCAGAAAAGCAATCCAAGACAATGTCATCTTCTTTGGTCGTAAGTTTTAGCATTTGAGCGATCATTTCCTCGGGTAAAGGGCAAAAATGTTTAATATAACCGCTCCCCCAAGACCCTTGTGTCGGAATATCAAAATTCCAGATTGCATCAGGAGTTTTTCCTTTAGGATTATATCTTTCTGGATACTTTACCCACCACTTTTTCAAAGATACAAAATCTCTGACTTTATCGACATAAAACTTATAATCATTTGTTTTGGAAAACATTAAAATGTACTCGAATAGATTTCGCATTTGCCCTTTATGTGTCCAAGGTACAGTTCTGTCTTTTCCCCAGATAATTACTTCTTGTAGCTTCCACCCAATATCTTTGATTTTATTTGAGAAATCGAATGGTAATGGTACCACATCTCCATCTCGCCTAAATACATCAATAATGACCCAAAGAGTTCCACTATCCTTTGTGACATTAAATACTTTTTCAAAAACGAGTTTTAGGTCATTCAGATATGCTTTATAATCTTGCCCATATCCAATTTGTTCTTTTGAACCATAGTCTTTTAAATCAAAATAGGGCGGTGAAGTAATTGTAACATCAACAATAGATCTCTCAATTATTGTTTCAATTTTCCGAGCATAAATATGATATACTTTATTTAACTCTTTCATTCTGCCATCTTATCCCAAAATGGAACCTAATGCTTGCGTATAAATAATTGCATATATCCGCCTGAGGCGAAATAAAAGCAATTGCGTTTATTTCGCATTTGCTTTTTCATAACATTAATCACCAAACAACCACTTCTACTTTAACATTACCTTACCCCAAAATGCTTAAAACCTCAATAAATTTAATTTCTGGATTGCCCTATCAAGTCGGGCAATAACATAAAAAAGTGGCACAAGACATTGTGCCTCTACAAAACAGAATGACAAAGGGCGAATACGAGATTCGCCTCTACAGCTATATATTCAGCCAATCCGTATGAAATGTGCCTTCTTTGTCAATTCTCTTATAAGTATGAGCGCCAAAATAATCCCTTTGTGCCTGCAGGAGATTTGCGGGAAGGGTTTCTCTTCTGTAGCTGTCAAAGTATGCAAGCGCTGAACTGAACGCAGGAACTGGTATGCCAAGCTCTACTGCTACTGCGACAACCTTGCGCCAGTTGTCCTGATTTTTCTCAACGATTTCCTTGAAATAGGAGTCAAGCAATATATTTTGCAGGTCAGGAGTTTTATCAAAAACTTTCTTTATCTCTCCAAGGAACCGCGCTCTGATTATACATCCGCCGCGCCACATTAATGCAATCTCTCCGAAGTTTAGATCCCATCCATATTCCTTTGCCGCAGCTTTCATCAAAGCATAACCCTGAGCGTAAGAACATATCTTTGACGCATAAAGAGCATCCTTTATAGCTTTTACGAATTCCTCTTTGTCTCCTTCATACTTCTCTGACGGACCGTTAAGCACTTTTGATGCGTTAACCCTTTCATCTTTTATGGCAGAAAGACATCTTGCAAACACAGCTTCAGCGATAGTTGGCGCAGGAGTGCCAAGATCCAAGGCAGCCTGAGACGTCCATTTACCAGTTCCCTTTTGTCCTGCAGTATCAAGTATTACCTCAACAAGCGGCTTCCCTGTATCGGAATCGGTTTTTGAAAGAATATCACGTGTTATTTCAATCAAATAACTGTCCAACTCTCCATTGTTCCACTCTGTAAATATTTTATGCTGTTCCGGAGCTTCTATTCCTAAAGCCGTTTTCATTAAAAAATACGACTCGCATATAAGCTGCATATCTCCATATTCAATGCCGTTATGCACCATCTTTACAAAATGTCCTGCGCCGTCTGAACCTAGCCATTGACAACACGGCTCTTCATTTGCCATTGCGCAGATCTTCTGAAATATTGGCTTAACATGTTCCCATGCCGCAGGGGAGCCTCCTGGCATAATACTGGGACCCTTTAGAGCGCCCTCTTCACCACCTGAAACACCTGTTCCTATAAAAAGAAGTTCTTTGGATTCCAAATACTTTGTTCTGCGTATAGTGTCAGGAAAATGAGAATTTCCTCCATCAATAATAATATCGCCTTTTTCTAAATGAGGTATTAGCTTTTCTATGAACTCGTCTACAGCCTGACCAGCTTTAACCATAAGCATAATCTTGCGCGGAGATTTTAAAGAATTGACAAATTCTTCTATTGAGTGAGTCCCAATAATATTCTTGCCTTTTGCCCCGCCGTTTATAAATCTGTCAACCTTCTCAACAGTTCTATTAAAAACCGCTACAGTAAATCCCTTGCTTTCCATGTTAAGAACCAGGTTCTCCCCCATCACAGCAAGTCCGATCAATCCAATGTCCGCCTTTTGCATCTTCCTTTTTCTCCTCTTATTGTTTGTTTTCATTTACATCCCCCGAATCCCCCTTCAAAGGGGGACGATTTCGCCTCAGGCGAAATCAGGGGGATATTATCCACGTGCTTTTAATTTCCCTTTGTATGCCCACAAACCTGCTGACGGAGAATTTATAAAATAGACTT
>DAOVKY010000214.1 GCA_030631525.1 bacterium | reverse complement strand
CGTACGGCTTGTCGGGCTGGATACTCTTTCTGTTTCCGACCGCCTTATTCTTGAGACCGCAAAATCTATAAGAGAGGACTTTCTGCATCAAAATGCATTTCATGAGATAGATACCTACACATCACTTAAAAAGCAATACCGTATGCTGAAACTAATTATGCTGCTTCATGAAAAGTGCACTCAGGCAGTGAACGAAAACACACCCGTAGAATCCCTGATCAATCTAAAAATCAGAGAAGACATATCACGAATGCGGTTTATTGAAGAGAAAGAACTCAACAAGTTTTCTGAGCTGGAGAAAAAAGTAGAGGAAGAGATAGCAAACTTGCAAACGGAGTTGTAAATGCAAAAAGAATATTTAACTGTTAAAGAGATAGTTGGACCCCTTATTCTTGTAGAGGATATTAAAGGGGTGAAATACGATGAGCTGATAGAAATTGCATTACCCAATGGAGAGATAAGACAGGGAAAGGTTTTGGAAATTTCCTCTGATAAAGCTCTTATCCAGGTTTTTGAGGGAACGAGCGGAATAGATATAGCTAAAACCAGAGTGAAATTTTTGGGTAAAGGAATAGAGCTTCCTGTTTCAGAGGATTTGATGGGCAGGGTTTTTGACGGGCTGGGCAAACCGATAGATGACGGGCCGGAAATAATTCCTGAAAAATATCTGGATATAAACGGCAATCCTATTAATCCATATGCACGTGATTATCCATCTGAGTTTATTCAAACCGGAATATCTGCAATAGACGGTCTGAACACACTGGTCAGAGGACAAAAATTACCTATTTTTTCCGGCTCAGGACTTCCACATTCCCAGGTTGCTGCTCAGGTTGCAAGACAGGCAAAGGTTATTGGTAAAGAGGAAAAATTCGCTGTTGTGTTTGCTGCTATTGGCATAACCTTTGAAGAAGCAGATTACTTTATTTCGGATTTCAGAAGAACAGGAGCTATAGAACGAACAGTTCTGTTCATAAACCTTGCTGATGACCCTTCTATTGAGAGAATTGCTACTCCGCGTGTTGCACTAACAGCAGCGGAATATCTTGCATTTGAGAAAGGTATGCATGTACTGGTTATATTAACGGATATGACAAATTACTGCGAAGCATTACGTTCTGTATCTGCAGCCAGAAAGGAAGTTCCTGGCAGAAGAGGATATCCTGGTTATATGTATACTGATCTTGCTTCAATTTATGAAAGAGCAGGCAGAATTAAAGATAAAAAAGGATCCATTACTCAGATTCCTATCCTGACCATGCCTGATGATGATAAAACACATCCCATACCGGATTTAACAGGTTATATTACAGAGGGACAAATTATACTGAGTAGAAATCTTCACAAAAAGGGAACATCCCCTCCAATTGATGTTCTTCCATCACTCTCAAGATTGAAGGATAAAGGGATTGGCAAAGAGAAAACCAGAGAAGACCATGCTGATGTTTTTAATCAGCTTTTTGCTGCTTATGCAAGCGGTAAAGAAGCGCAGGAACTTGCAATTATTCTTGGAGAGGCTGCTTTGAGTGATATAGATAAAATATACTTCAAGTTTTCAGATGAGTTTGAAAAACGCTATGTAGGTCAGGGATATGACGAGAATAGAACAATAGACCAAACACTTGATCTGGGATGGGATCTTCTTTCAATGCTGCCAAAATCAGAATTAAAGAGAATAAGGCCTGAATATATAGAAAAGTATCTTCGAAAGTAATTAAAATTTGATTAATAATTAGAAATTATGTTCTTTTGCGCTTTTGTAACAATAGCTGTAACACTACCGATTTCAGATGCTATGCTGACATGGTTGTCCCCGCCGCAGGTAAGCCACGCAAAATTATTCTGTTTATTAATGACTACAGCACCATAGCCGTCACAATTCACTTATCACTGCCATACCACGACTGTTACCTATGTTTCTCAGGAAAACCCCTTATCAGAATAAACTCATCTGGAGATCCTCTTTGTTTTCTCTTTTCTTATGTTCAGTTTTTGATAGCTCTATTAATCCCTTCTCTATATTTCCAAGAAAAGGGCTTCTTTTTAGATGATATTCTCTGCCCATGATAAATCTCTTCTTTGCGTGAGAAAGGAATAAAAACCTTTCTGCGCGTGTCATTCCAACATAAAGAAGCCGTCTTTCTTCCTCAGGATCAGATTTTTGATTCTTAAACAGAGAATATGGAAGCAACCCATCCTCACAGCCAATTATAAACACACACTTAAACTCAAGCCCTTTTGCAGAATGAAGGGTCATTAAAGTTACATTCTCAACATTTGGTTTGTATGTATCAACTCCAGTTCCTAATGCTGCAAACTGCAAGAATTTTTCCGGATCATTCCCAAAATCATCTGCTAAATCCAACAGGTTCTTAAATTGAGTCTCATTCTCCAATTTTTTCTTTTTAAAATAAGTATTAATAATTGGGACAAGTACATCTCTAATGGATTTATTTATATTAAGATCATTCAATTTCTCAAGTTCTTTATAGGAGATTATCTTTTTTTCTGTTAACTTATCTTTTAGCAAACTATTCTCAGGATTTATCGCTAGT
>DAOVKY010000077.1 GCA_030631525.1 bacterium | reverse complement strand
TTTGATAGGATAAAATTTAATTTCACTGATGGAAAATAGAGATAAACAAGTAGGTCTAAAGAGTTTCATAATAGGCGCATTGCTGTGTTTTCTCATACCGGTAATGGCTCACTACTCCATAGATATTGTTCATGGCTCTTACTTAGCAATAGACTTCATGCCTGCAGGAGCAATATTCCTCTTTTTCATCCTTGTAGGCGGTATAGCGGTTATACTCAGATTGATAAGCAGGAGAATAGCCCTTAATTCCTCAGAGCTTCTGGTAATATATATTATGATGCTTGTAACCTCCTCAGTAGCAACAATGGGACTTGGCGCGCAGCTGTTTCCGATGATCACAGCGCCATTTTACTTTGCAACGCCGACAAACAGATGGGCAGAGTTGATACAGCCACATATAAAAAGCTGGATGGTGCCGCAGGGCAAAGAGGTAATAAGACAATTCTATGAAGGCATGCCAAAGGGTGCGAGTATACCCTGGTCAGCATGGCTCAAGCCAATATGTTTCTGGATGATATTCCTTATGTCCCTGTATATGGTAATGATAACAATAATGGTGATATTAAGAAAGCAATGGGTGGAGAAGGAGAGACTGATATATCCGTTAGCGCAACTGCCTCTTGAGATGGTGAAGGATGAAAACGGTTCCATAATAAGACCATTCTTCAAGAGCAGAATAATGTGGTTTGGATTTGCCATTCCATTCATAATCAGCTCAATAAACGCGTTTCATCATTATTTTCACTTTATTCCTAAAATAAATCTCGTTAATAGTATTCCTATATTTCGCAACACTTTAAATCTGGCATTCAGAGTAAGTTTTCCAATGATAGGATATGCGTACTTTATCAACATGCAGCTGGCATTCAGTCTGTGGTTTCTATGTCTGTTATCAATAGTGATAAAAGGAATCTGTAACATTACAGGTTTTGGACTCAATGAGAAGGTAGGTACTTATGGAATATCAGGGTCTCCGATGTTACGCCATCAGCAGGCAGGAGGGATGATAGTACTGGTATTAACAGGCTTATGGATGGCAAGAGAACATCTCAAGGATGTATTTGGTAAAGCATTCGGGAGAAGAAAAGAGATAGATGATACAAAAGAGATACTCTCCTACAAAGCATCAGTATACTTGCTCCTCACGTGTTTAATTATAATGGGTGTATGGCTGTACTTTAGCGGTATGCCCATGATAACAGTTCCTGTATTCATGTTTTTCGCTCTGGTATTGTTTTTGGGTTTAACAAGGATAGTGGCAGAGGGAGGTTTAGCATGTGCAGTAGCGCCGTCAATAGCGCCGTCTATGGCAGTATCAGGTCTAGGGACATCCATATTTGGAGCTGGCGGCATGGTAAGTCTGGCATTCACATACGTATGGGGATCGGACATCAGGACGTTTGTAATGGCAGCAACAGCACATAGCCTGAAGATAATAGAGGTAATAAAAACAAACAGAAGAAAGCTTTTCTGGTTTATATTAGCGGCTCTCCTAATAGGTCTTGGCTCTACATTCTGGATAACATTGAAACTGGCTTACACGCATGGAGGAATAAATCTGAATCGATGGTTTTTTGTCGATGGGCCACAACGACCATGTCAATATGCAGTAGATAAGATATTGCATCCAACAGGCGTGACTTGGCTTGGCTGGCTGAATATGGCAATAGGCGGAGGGTTTATGGCATTTCTGATGTTTATGAGATACAGACTTCTGTGGTGGCCCATACATCCTGTAGCATATCCCATAAGCGCTGTGTGGATAATGGAGGCACTATGGTTCAGCATATTTCTTGCGTGGATAATAAAGTCAGTACTCACAAGGTACGGAGGAAATAAAGTATACAAGGCTTCAAAACCGTTCTTCTTGGGGCTGATCCTGGGGCAGCTGGTTGCCGCAGGACTCTGGTTTGTTATTGACCTGATAACAGGCCATACTGGGAATATGGTTTTCTGGATATAGACCTGCATCACAAATCACTTATACACCTCTGGTCGGGGCGAGAGGATTTGAACCTCCGGCCTCCTGCTCCCAAGGCAGGCGCGCTAAACCAAGCTGCGCTACGCCCCGTATACACTGATATAGAGACTAGCGTATATTATCAAAGGCATTTACACAGGTCAATAAAAATGCTAGAATTATTACAGTTAATTTCAAAGAAGGAGGAGGTAACAAAAGCATGAAAAAGATTATACTAATATTTGTGTTTTTTCTGTTTCTGTTTATTCAACATAGTTATGTCTCTGCTGAGAATAAAGATCAAAACATATCTGCAGAAATAAAGGTAAATATAGATGGAGAAGAGAGGACTATTAAATTTACCAAAGAAGAAATAGAACAGCAAAAGATAGACTCTAATAAAGCACTTAAAAAAATAAAGGCGAAAGAATCACATTATTATTCAAGGTGGAAACGTTACCAGAAAAAAGACGAAAATGGTAAGGATATATGGATAAGATATGAAATCTATCATGGGAAATATCCTTATTCCAACTCTGATGATGTATATGGCAATAAGGTAACTATTCAGCAACCTTATACATCATTTTCAGTTGGCGATAGAGTAAAATACATTGGCCATAAAAAAGGACTTGTAGGTGAAAAAGGTACTGTGATTAAAAATATGGATAAAGACGGAATTTCAAATTACAGCAGAAAAATACAGGTAAGATTTGACAGCAGAGGGAAAAAGACATTAAGACCTGTAGACTTAGAAAAGGTTGAATAAATCTGTTTTTTAAATAGGGAATCTTATTTCTCTCTTCTCTTTCTGAGACCTGTATATTCCAATTATTATCTCTACAGCTTTTCTTCCTTCTTCACCATTTACCTTAGGCTGTCTGTTTGTTCTTATTGCTTCAACCATATCAGCTATCTGGCTCATATGGCCTTCTGAACTCATTTGTTTTATCGGGTCATTTGCTGAGCTTGATGTATTATCCTTGCCTATATTTCTTATCTCTTTATCGCCTTCTTTTGGGATTTCAAAATCCCACTTTTCGATCCTTTCTCCATTAATCACAACTGAACCTTTTTCTCCATGAATTGAGATCACAGGATCATATCCTGGATATATAGATGTTGCTCCAGTTATTATTCCGAGAGCCCCATTTCTTAATTTAAGCGCTGCTACAGCTGTATCTTCGACTTCTATATTACGTGCTAATGTTCCGGTATAAGCGTATATACTTGACACATCTCCAGCCAGATAATAGAAAGCATCTATTGTATGTATTGATTGATTCATCAACGCTCCACCGCCATCAAGAGCCCATGTCCCCCTCCATTTCCCACTATTATAATACTCCTGACTTCTAAACTCCTTACATACTCCGCTTACAAAAACCAGTTTCCCAAATCTACCCTGTTCAATGGCTTCCTTTGTCTTTTGCACTGCCAACTGAAATCTTTTTGGAAAGATTACACACAGCTTTAAATTGTTTTCCCTGCATGCATCTATTATACTATCACACTTTTCTAACGTTATATCCAAAGGCTTTTCCACTATAAGATGTTTTTCTTTTCCTGCAGCCTTAAGAGCAGATTCCATATGCAGTCCACTTGGTGTGCATATATTTACAACATCTATATCGTCTCTTTCCAGCATTCTCTCATAATCTGTGTAAGCATGTGCATTATACTTATCTGCAAGCTGCTTTGCCTTTTCCTCAACTATGTCTGCTACTGCCACCAGTTTTGCGCCATCAATCTTGGATATTGCGTCTGCATGAAACGGACCTATATTGCCTGTTCCTATAATTGCAAACCTTAGTTCGTCAGCCATTATCTTATGCCTCCTTTTCCTATTCAGTGTGTCTCTTCCAACAAAACATCGTCAAACCAAACAGACCCCTCTCCTCCATTTCTCAGCCATATATATAACTTCTGAGTTTCAGGAGCTGTAGTAAATTCCCACTTCAATTTAGTCCATTTTACCTTATTTTTAAGCTTCTTTGAGTAGTCAAACTGGATTTGCTTATTATTTTTGTCCCTTGTCTGAAATGAGCAAAAGGCAACACCATGCTCACTAGTTTTCAGATAACATGTTAAAACAAATGTCTGTTTGCCCAATACATGATTTTTTAGACCTGCAAGAAGAACAATATTTGTATCTCCTGAAAGCCACTTCAATCTTACAGAGTATTTTCCTGAATGACTATGTTCAGACAACTCAGCTATGCCTTGTGTCTTACTCCACAGATTTAGAAACCAGTTCTCAGGAAAGTTTGTATCTGGCTTCTTAATCTCAAAACCAGGATTCTTGATAATGTTCTCTGCGCAATATACACTAGACAATCCAACCAGAATTATGCTTAGACAGATAATGCATGATAAAAACTTTTTTGATTCCATATCTATTTCCTCTAACTCATCCCCTAACCCCTTCTCTTGACAAAGAAGGGGAAACCAGCTCACCAGTCCTTCCTTTTTTCCCTCTCTGTCAAGAGAGGGTCAGGGTGAGTTAAATTTTATTTAATCAACTCTTCTATATCCCCTGATGGAGGAACTTCCAGTTCCCATCTCTTTATTTCTTTGCCATCCCTTTCCACCAGTGTTGTTGGAATGTTATCTACATCATAGAATGCGCCTTCTGCTAATCCCTCAACTGTGTCCATATCATAGAAAGACATTTTAATCTCATTAGACACATTCCATTTTGGCAGAAAAAATTCGAGTTTGTTTTTTGTAGTCTTACACTTTGCGCAGTTGGGCTTGCCAAATACCTTTATACTTGTACTCTCTGACATAATATGGACCCCCTTTCATGCTATTTTATATTGCCCTTTTTGTCTATCCTTTAATTCGCCAAGTTTTGATTTATTCCAGTTATTTACCCTGCTGAAATATCCAACGATTCTTGTTATACCATACACATCCATACTAGCGCAATTACCGCATGCATCGACTAAACCCCGCGTAGTCTTTTTGCAGCTATTACAGATTGTAAATTCAGGAGATATAGTTAATTGAGCAGCCTTTGTATTATAAAAAGTCTTCTTAACCAGATTGAATATGCTCTCAGGAGAAGGCTTTGCCTCCCCGATAAATGCATGCA
>DAOVKY010000035.1 GCA_030631525.1 bacterium | reverse complement strand
ATAGACAGCACACAATCATATGTTGTTTTATTGAAATACGAATATTTCTCTTTAAAAATTCCTCTAAAATCTGAGCGGATATGAGCAAAGTCAAGCCCTTCCAGATTTTCATTGAGAAAGGAGCATATTCTTGTTAGATCAGAGCTGGATACTTTGTCGCTAAAACAAATTACTTTTTTTTTCATATCTCCTGAACGCATAATAATAATAATCATAATTCTGCGGCCTTGAAGGGCTATAAGCTCTAAATGCTTAAATGTTCCGCTATCATGAAATCTTGGCAGCTCTGCAAATCCCATATAATTGGTTATAAAAGACAGCATCTTTGTTGTTTCTTTAATTATTGATTCAATATCATAATTAATACTTGAATATGCATCGTCTATAAAGTTTCTTTCTTCGCCTGTAAGCAACTCTGTTTTTATAAGAAAATTAACATAAAAACGATACCCTTTATCAGTAGGAATTCTGCCTGCAGAAGTGTGAGGCTGTATCAAATACCCTTGATCTTCCAGTTTTACCAGAATACTCCTGACAGTAGCTGATGATATGTTTAATTTATAAGTCTTAACCAGTTTTTGAGAAGCAATAGGCTCTGCAGTATCAATATACGAATAAATTGCCGCCTTTAAGATATCAGCTTCTCTGTTACCATCCACTGTTTTTCCAATCACTTTGCTCCTTTTTTAGCACTCTAAAGCCGAGAGTGCTAAACCTACAGATAAAGTAGCAACTAAAGTGATTTTTGTCAAGATGAAAAAATCACCTTGACGACTGCGTATCTTCAGTGGACGCGTGTCATTGCGGATGGTTGGTGGGTTTGAGTGTGGGGTTTGGGGAAATGGCAGTGTGTCAGATTTTTCGTGCTATTATCCACATACAATCAATTTCTTCACGATTCTCAAGTATCCAAGTTCCCTTAATTGTATTTTCTTCAAGTGCCAATCCCCATTTCTTGGATATTATATCACGTGCAGAGTTACAAATTTTTACCATTTTTTTAATCTTGGAGCCACGTGCAGCAAAAACAAAAAGATTGAGAATCTCTATATTGGTTTTAACCCATTCCGTGTATTCACTTGATGTTCTGAAACCTATAAAGATTACTCCTCCAGTTCGTTGACAAATTCTCTTTATTATATCCATAAAAATTGCTTTCCATTTCTCCTTGTTTATTAGGGTATTACCTTTAGCTTTAAGCGCTTTCTGTTGCTCTCTCACCATTGGAAGTATAACATTCCATATCAATGGCTTGTTTTCAGGTGGAGGATTGAGAACTATCGAATTATCAAATTCTAGTGAGTCAAGTTTAAGCAATATTTCCCGATTAGGTGAAGACTCAAATTTTTTTCGAATAATCTTTTTGACTTCTATTTCTATTTTTTTAAGATTTTCGCAATACTTATGAGTGCGATAGTTTATAAGATCTTCGATAAATTCCAGATCTAGCAATTCTATGTTCATGCTTGCATTAAACGCTTGCTGAATTACGAATGCTTTTCTCTCATTTTCAGACAATGGTGTAAAGACATATACTATAGGTGGCGGATTACCATTTCTTATTTTGACCCATGTCTTTTTGAGAAATGTCCTAATAAGTGAAAAATGACTTCCAGAATCTATAATGATACTCCGAGGTAATTCCAATGAAGAATCAAAATATTCATCCTCTTTAATGCTTTCACTAACGGCGGAGGAATAGTATTTTTCCAACTTTGAATCACTACTCCATTTTAATATGACAACGATAAGTCCCAAAAAAAAGGCAAATATGGATGCTATAATATTAAATATAACACTCGTATTGACCAGAAATTGCTTTAAAAACATAGAATAAGGGATATGCCTATTGTTGTGGATTTATATTGCTTACTGCCATACACCTTTCATCTGAGCATACTAGGCGATAACCCTCTTTAGAAGGGACCATTATTCCCAGATTTTCTTTAGTAAGCTTCTTTTGACATGTTGAACATATTGAGTTCTTGTTGAGAATAATATTATTCTGTTTAAGAATATTTTCTTTTTCTTCTTCGCCAACAAATTTTAACTCGGTAGGTCTCATCTTCCTTTTGACTTCGTACCCTACTGCCATCCCTAGTAAAAGTCCTAAAGGTAACAAAATAGGTAATATCATAAGACCACCTCCTTTTCCTTACTTAAATATATTAAAACATAACATCTAAAGAAAGTCAAACGGGCATAGGCTTCATTTCTGGTTTTTTACTTCTTCCACAACCCCCTCTTATTCTCTCTCGCTTCTTTCTCGTATTTCCTGAACCATTTTTACCATTTATATCTAATTCTGGCGCCTCCCGATATGCGTCTGCTCCCGATTAATTTTAACTTTGGACCAGTGCTCGTTGCTCCATACGCATTTTGAAGTGTGGTTTTAACTACAATAGCATATACACGCCATTTCCTCTTATACTTATTAGCCCTTTGCATATACTTAAGTCCAGCTTTAAATTCAACATAAATATTATTCATTTCTTTATCCCATATGTTTGCACGGTAAAATTGTTTATCTAATTGAGATATACTTGTTGCGTGATTAAATTCAATTCTTACTATTTTGTTTTCATAATCTACCCACTTTAAATTAAGTTCTGGGATGGTTATTCTTATTTCTTTAGTTCCCGCAGACGCCCTTACTCCACAAAATAAAATTAACAAGCACATGAATAATAATGTCTTAGTTCTCATTTTGCACACCTCCTTTTTATTTTAAAAATTTCTTGATTCTTTCCAAGCAGGTTTGTTTTCCCAGAACATCCATTACATCAAATATCGGCGGACTTGCGGCGCGTCCGGTGAGTGCAACTCTTACAGGATGAATGACGTCTCCCGGCTTCACTCCTTTTTTCTCAATAAATGCTCTCACTACGCTTTCAAGTGTTTCTATATCAAATGCTTTTGTCTTTTCAATTACCACACACAACTCCTGTAACATTTCCGGAACACCATTCTTCTTCAAAAACTTGCGAACTGCTTTTTCTTCATATACCGGTTTATCAAAGAAGTAATTTATAAGTTGAGGGATTTCAGAGAATTTTTTGAGTCTTTCCTGGATCAATTTAACTATTTTGGAAATTTTATTAATATCAACTTCTTTGGTATCTTTTATAAGTTCTGCTTTTTTGAGCTCTTCCAAAGCAATGTCTACAAGTTTTTCCAGAGGCATTTTTCTTATATAGACACCGTTCATCCAATCAAGTTTCTGGCTGTCAAAAACAGCATTTCTGTCATTTATCTTTTCTATTGAAAAACTCTGTATAATTTCATCTCTGCTCATAATTTCCCGGTTATCTCCCGGCGCCCAGCCAAGAAGTGTAAGAAAGTTAAGCAATGTATGAGGAAGATAGCCCATATCTTTGTATTCAAGAGGAGAAGCTGCTCCGTGACGTTTGCTCAATTTTGCCTTGTCAGGTCCGAGAATTAAAGGAATATGCGCAAATTCAGGAGGATTAAGTCCCAAAGGTTTGTATATAGCAATCTGTTTCGGGGTGTTTGAGATATGGTCGTCTCCTCTAATAACATGCGTTATCTTCATCTCAATGTCATCAACTACACACGCAAAGTTATACGTTGGACCAGTATTGGATTTGACAATAACAAAATCATCCAGAACAGAGTTCTCAATAGATATTTTTCCGTGAATAAGGTCTTTAAATTCTGTGGCACCGGTAGTGGGAACTTTGAATCGCAAAACATGTTTTATTCCTTGCGAAGTTAGATGCTCTATTTCTTCTTCACTCAAATTTTTACATTTACCGTCATATCTGGGTGGCAGTTTTTTCTTTTGCATCTGATGCCGCATCTCTGCAAGCCTTTCAGGAGTGCAGAAACACGGATAAACCATATTTCCCTTAATCAATATATCTATGTGCTTTTTATACTTATCCAGTCTTTGCATCTGATAATAAGGCCCGAAATCTCCTCCGACATCAGGTCCCTCATCCCAGTCCAGTCCAAGCCATCTCAGGCTTTCCAGTATTAAACTTACTGATTCAGGGGTTGAACGCTCTTTGTCTGTGTCCTCTATCCGGAGTATGAATTCCCCTCCTGTATGTCTTGCAAAAAGCCAGTTGAATATAGCTGTCCTTGTATTTCCAAGGTGAAGAGAACCTGTTGGGGATGGAGCAAAACGAACTCTTACAGTCTTCAAATCAGCGTTGTTGTTATACATATGACCACTTCTGTCTTAATATTAATATCTCTTTTATGCTTAAACAAATATCCCAGTATTGGAATATCTTTTAATAGAGGAATACCGTGTTCAATAGTCTTTTTGCCCTCTTTAAAGAGCCCGCCTATAACCAGAGTGTTCCCATCATTCATGCTCACAGTTGTGTCCGTTGACCTTGTACTAAAGACAGGCATGTCGTATTCGCCCTTATATCCTATAATATATTTCACCTCCGGTTTTACATTCAGCACAATAAGCCCGTTATTTCTAACATGAGGTGTGACAGTCAGGGTTACGCCTGTCTGCATAAAATCAGTTATAAAATATTGTGTCCCTGCGCCTGTTCCTGCTGCTCTCTCATCATAGCTTTCTTTTCTGTATGGGATATTCTTTCCTGATGTGATAATTGCTTTTTGATTATTGAGAACAACCACCTTTGGCCGCGCAACTATTTTTGCCCTGCCTTCACTAACCAGGGCATCTATTGTTGCAAAAAGAGCATCTCTTTTGTAGCGGTCTCCTAAAAGGCCTCTTACTACAAATTCTGTTCCTCTGGTTTCTTTTACTGCTGCGTTTAGTGTATGTCCGATTGTTGCAGTTACATGCGGACGAGTAAGAGTCCAGTCAATCCCTATTTCAGTTTCCTTATCATAGCTAACCTCAAATATTCGCGCTTCAATAAGCACCTGAGGCACTTTTTTATCAATATTTTCAATAAGCTCTCTTATACTTCTAATGTATGAAACTGTATCAGTTACTATTAATTGAGATTTATCAGTATAAACTTGCGCTCTCCCTCTTGATGAAAGTTCATTTTGAACAATTGTTTTTGCAGTAGCAGGGTCAATATGCTGTAATGGAAATACGGCCGTAACAAAGTCGTCAGGCAACATCTTCTTCAGCATTTCCTTATTGATATTTGTCCCAGTTCTCTTTGATAAAGGATTGTCGAACTCCTGGGTAGTTATATCAATAACGCTTGGAGTTTGTAAGCTTAGATCTTGTTTTTTAGATGCTGTAATTGTAAGTGTCAGCTCAATCTTTCCCTCCTTTTCTTTGCTAGTAATACGGGCAAATACTATTTTACTTGTTGTAATATCAATCAATGTAGAATATACAGGAGCGCCATCCTTTGTTGTCTGTATGACTGGATTTGAGATACTTCCGGAAATTCTGGATATCTTTAGATTTGATATAAGCTTGCCTTTTTTATGAGAAAAACCCATTTTTTTTGCTGGATTCACTCCATCCAGATAGATCTTCGTGGTTTGCTCTAATTGACCACTTTCTATAGATACTGTTTTTGATTGATCAAACGAAATATTATTCCCCTCATCTTTAGCAAGTACTATATCTATTTTTGACATCTCGCTGTTAATGTCTGTTACTGTTATTTTAGGCATATTCCCTGTCCATAAATCCTCAGAGAAACAAATTCCACCTGATGTAACAACAACCATCCAAATGAATATTGGGACTAATATCCTAAGAACATTTTTATTTAACATAAAACCTCCATCTGATTATAGAAGACGATTTAGTGAATTTATATTGCTTGAAATATTCCTGATACGGCTTGAAATACTTTCTGTCAGAAGATACGTTTACAATTCTTCCATCATTGTCATAGCTTAATAGATATACAGTTCTATATCCCTGCTCTTTATTAAGATTTTTCATGCTCATATTAACAGTGTACTTTGTCCCTTCCTTCCATGTGCTGATAATTGTTAACTTTACATTTGGGCCTTTTGCTTCCTCAGGAAGTATTCTCTCAAGTTCCTTATCTATCTTTTTTACAAGAGGTGGTCTCTGGAATACTGCTATAGTATTTGTCTCTGCATACGCAAGGACTGAGATAAAAATAAATATTATAGAAAGAAATATTTTCATATTAAAAAAGTTCTTTTTGAGGGGCTTCCTTATTTGGCATGATCCCAAGATGTTTATACGCAAGCAGGGTTGCTTTTCTACCACTTGGTGTGCGTTTTATAAATCCCTGCTGTATGAGATATGGTTCATAAATCTCTTCTATTGTGTCCTGTTCTTCACCTGTAGCAACAGCAATTGTTCCTACTCCTACAGGCCCGCCGTTAAACTTATGAATAATTGTCTCCAATATTTTTTTATCCATATCATCAAGACCATATATATCTACTTCCAGCATGGCTAATGCCTTATCAGCAACTTCATCAGTGATCCTTCCATCTGCCTTTACATCTGCATAATCCCTTATACGCCTGAGGAGTCTATTGCCTATTCTTGGTGTGCCGCGTGACCTCTTTGCAATCTCCATAGCTCCTTCGGTTGTTATCTCAACGCGAAGAATCTTTGCAGAACGAAGGACAATATTATATAAATCATCCTGCCCGTAAAACTCTAATCTAGACACGATACCAAATCTTGATCTCAAAGGAGAAGTAAGAAGACCAGCGCGTGTTGTTGCTCCGATAAGAGTGTATGAAGGAAGATCAAGTTTTACTGACCTTGCACTTGGCCCTTTATCTATTATAATATCTATTTTATAATTCTCCATAGCCGGATATAGATATTCTTCTACAACATGGCTGAGACGATGAATCTCATCTATAAATATAACATCTCCATCTTCCAGATTCGTCAGAATTCCAGCTAAATCACCAGCTCTCTCAATAACAGGTCCGGAAGTAGTCCTGATATTTGCCCCCATAGCCTTTGCAATGATATTTGCAAGAGTTGTTTTACCAAGCCCAGGTGGACCATACAGGAGGACATGGTCAAGTGATTCTTTCCTTTTCTGTGCGGCTTGAATACAAATTTGAAGGTGTTCCTTGATCTTATTTTGACCGACAGATTCGTCAAATCTATCAGGCCGTAAAGTAATATCAAACTCTATATCTGT
>DAOVKY010000216.1 GCA_030631525.1 bacterium | reverse complement strand
CTCTTTTCTCAAATACAGAAGTTTTAAGTAATCTCTCTTCTATCTTTCCCTTTAACTTACGCATTAATCCTTTATGAGAGGAAATCTTATATAAGAGAAACAGCAATGTAAAAAGAATGCCCAGTTTTAGAAATAAATACACTGTAGTCTTGGAAACAATAATATTTGAAAGAATCAGTATAACACCAACATTCCCAAGAATCATTAATGCCATTACAATTGCCCGCCGCTGGCGATGACTAATTATAAGCTCTGAATCTCTTGTTGTAAAACCTGTTCCTGTTAAGGCAGAAAGCGCCTGAAAACGAGCCTTGTCATGCGCCAGTCCTGTAATTGAAAGAGCAACTGACGCAATCTCCCAAATCAAGAAGATTAAGGCTATGGTGATAATAAGAAAAAATAGCCCCATTGCTTATCCTTGTTTCTGTTTCTATTGAAAGCGTCTTTCTTGGCTTTAAGCATTTTTCTTCGCTTCTTTTGAGACGGTTTTTCGAAATGTTCAAGCTGTCTTATCTGTCTTATTATACCCTCCTTGTCCATCTTCCTTTTTAGCCGCCTCAGTGCTTTATCAATTGGTTCATCTTTTCGTACCCTGACTTTTGGCACTCTATTTCTCCCCTCCTTTCAATACAAAAATCTCCCCATGCACCTAGAGTATTATTTTTTATAATAATTACTCCGTTAAGATTGTGGATTTTTTTCGAAAAATTCAAGATGCTTTCCACATCTTCCTCTGTTTCTACCATATTTGCTACAGCTGTAGCTACAGCATCTGCAAAGACAGCTGACTTAGATAAAACAGTAACAGCGTCTGCATCTCCAAAACTTATAGAATGTCCTACTGAGCCACTTGATGTGCAGACACCTATTGGCATGTATTGAGATTTTATTTTAATTTTTATATCTTCACTAAAAATTGACTCTCCGGCAAAAATGCAAACATCTCTCGTTTTTTTGCTATTCATATATACATCGCCGCCATTCTCTATGATAAGCTCCCCGCTAAATTCCGCAAGATCCTTCCCAACATATTCTGCAATTGCGCCGGCAACTGATGCCATAGGTCCAACATTAACCCTGCTTGCCTGTACAGCCATTTCCCTTACTATCTCAGGAGCATCATCATTTGTGAAATATGAGGACAACGCGATCTCAAATAAAGGGTCCTGATTTATATAATTCTCTATGTATTTACGATATTTTAATAGAGAATCTAAAGCCTCTTCTTCTAAATCCACATCTGCTTTAATAAAGAGTTCCGTTTCCTTAGCAACTACTCTGGTTATTACCAAGTCGTCCTCTTTTACTAATTGCTGGTATGTTCTTGCTTCATACACGTGTGTTTTTCCTTATAGAAGTATCCGCTTTTTAGCAAATTTACATGCTAGTGTCAACAGGATATGAACCCAGAACTTTTAAAGAAATACACTTTTCCCCTAATTCTTTTAAAGCAAGTTCTACCTCTTTATCCCTCCAGTACCCTTTGAAGTCAATAAAGAAGATATACTCCCATGCTTTCTGCTTGGAAGGCCGTGATTCAATCTTTGTTAAATTAATATTATGTCTTTTGAAAATCTCGAGCATATTATAAAGAGAACCAGACTCATCTTTTACAAAGAACATGATAGATGTCTTCATATGTTTGCATTTTTCACTAAAATCCTTACTAATAACCAGAAAACGTGTCAGATTAGTTTCCGAATCTTCAATATGCTGCTCTAGTATGTTTAGATTGTACACTTCTGCGGCAAGCTCATTGGCTATTGCTCCGTTCTGTTTTGACTGAGACGCCAGCTTTGCTGCCTCTGCAGTGCTGGATACTTCTATGAATTGGACAGAGGATAGATTATTCTTTATCCATGTTTTACACTGCGCCAATGCATGCGGATTAGAATACACGCGCTTAATTTCTTTTTTGGAACCTTTTGCTAATAAATTATGTGTAATGGGCAGGCTTACTTCTCCTGATATCTTAAGCTCAGAGCTGAAAAACATGTCTAATGTATAGGAAACCATTCCCTCTGTGGAGTTTTCAACAGGAACAAGACCAAAATGGACTTTGTCCTTTTCGACCTCTCTGAAAACATCCAAAATAGTACTAACAGGAACAAAATCAACAAAGGAACCAAATCTCTTTCTTGCGGCAAGGTAAGTATTAGAAGCCTTTGGACCCAAATATGCTACTTTAATAGAGGACTGCAAACTGCGGCATGCAGATAGTATCTCACGATATATGGTAACAATCATTTGTTTCGTTAAATGTCCTTTATTTCTCAAAACAAGTTCTTTAAGAATCTTCTCCTCACGAAGCCTATCGTGTGTTTTTAATCGCTTTTTTTGCTTTTCCTTACCAATAGCTACTGCTGTTTTTGCTCTTTGATTTAACAGGTTCAAAATTCCCTCATCCGCTTCATCTATCTTTTTTCTTAATTTATCAATATTCATTTAAGACACTCCACTGTATAGTTTCATTGCCTCCCTAACCTCTGACATAGTAGCTTGAGCAACTTGCCGCGCTTTTTT
>DAOVKY010000165.1 GCA_030631525.1 bacterium | reverse complement strand
TTTGATATCATTGATTACAACATCAAGATTAACAATAAGTCCTTGTTTTAGGCCTCTGGTAGGAACTATTCCTATTCCTATAATTTCTATACTATCGTCTTTGTCTAATCTTCCAACCATGGCGCATATTTTTGAGGTTCCTATATCCAGTGCTGTTACAATGTCTTTTCGTATTCGCATAAGGTTACTTTCTGTATTTCACAGGAATAGTGTTTAGATCCTCTCCAAAGCGCAGATCTATATAGAGAAGTTTTTTCCTTTGAGCTTGTCCAAGTTTGCTTAGAAGATCCTCTAATATTGCGAGCTTTTCTTCAAAGTCAGTTTTGCCTATTTTTATTTTTATTTCATTATCCTGACATATAAAGTCAAGAATTAGATTTTTAGATCTTTTAACATTTATATTCTTTAAACTGCCAAATTCAGCAAGTCTTCCCATATTATAGGTTTTTATAATTGCAATAATCTTTTTTATTAATTCAGACACTTCGGGGTTGTTTATTTTCAATCCTATTATTTCAGGCAACCCTCTTGATTCATTAAGCTTAATAATTACTCCATCTTCGTCTATCCCATATATATTACGACCGTATGATATTTGCACAATGGGAATTCTCTCTGCTATATTTATTAAAATTGTATTTGGAAATGAGCGTTCAATAACAGCAGTCTTTACATCTGGCAAGGCTTCATAGTCTGATTCCAATTTGTTGATATCAAGAGTAAAAATATTCTTACCTTTTATATTGTTAATTTCCCTTAAGACAACTACATTATCAAGAAATTTATTGTTATTTACAATAACATTATTAATACAGAAGTAATTTGAATGAATAATGAATTTTTTAAATTTTAATACTATGAAAAAAGTGGCGTATATGATTAGAAAGAGGACTATAATTTTACTTATCTGTGTTACACTCTTTTTGATCAACTTCTTATATGGGCGAGGCGCAGCAGATGTCCTTGACGCTATCTTAACATTCTTGCGAAGTTTTGTTTTTCTACTTTTCATGTTTTTTAATTGCCAGATTCAGTAATCTCAGGCAGAGTTCCATGAAACTTATTCCAGCAGCCTGTGCGGCTTTTGGTAGAAGACTTGTTTCTGTAAGTCCTGGAATCGTATTAATCTCCAGAACATATGGATTGAGTTTGCTGTCAAGTTTCATATCTGCTCTTGACATCCCATAGCATCCAATAATCTTATGTGCCTTGAGGGCTATCTGTTTTATTTGATCTATCTTCTCTTTTTTCAGCTTTGCAGGCACAACAAAATCCGTGGATTTTTTCTTGTATTTTGCATTAAAGTCATAAAATCCGGACTTTGGAATAATTTCAATTATTGGTAAGGCTTTCTCCTCTAATATACCAACTGTTATTTCTTTTCCATCTATATACTTTTCACATATTACATCATTATCATAATGAAAAGCAGTTTCCAGAGCTTTTTTAAATTCATCTTCTTTTCTTACAATAGATATTCCGATTGTTGAGCCCTCAGTAGATGGTTTAATGACTACTGGCAAACTTTGAGAAGGATTAAAATGAGGTTTATTTTTGTTTATTACTCTAAACTCTGGAGTCGGAATTTCAGCAATCTGAAACAAACGCTTGGAAGCTATTTTATTCATAGATAGCGCGCTTGCAAGAACTCCTGAACCTGTATAGGGGATATTTAGTATATCAAGCATTCCCTGTATTGTTCCATCCTCTCCCGGCTTTCCGTGAAGAGCAATGAATACAAGATTTATTTTATTCTTTATCAGCCTGTCAGGCAACTCTCTATTAACATCAAAAGCAGTAGCATTCAGCTTAGCCTCTTTAAGAGCATTCAGGACACAATTCCCACTTTTAAGAGATATCTCTCTCTCAGAAGAAGGCCCTCCCATTAAAACAGCAATACGCCTATTTTTCATATTCCTATTATTTTAATTTCTTCTTCTAATTTTACACCAGTTTTTTCAAAAACTGTTAGTTTAATTTTTTTAATAAGGTTGAGTACATCCTGTGCGCTTGCATTGCCGTTATTGACAATAAAGTTAGCGTGTTTTTCAGAAATCTGCGCATCTCCAATAGCAAGCCCTTTTAGCCCGGCTTCGTCAATTAATTTGCCGGCAGAATGTCCATCAGGATTTTTAAATATACACCCTGCGCTTGGTATGTCAAGAACCTGTGTGGACTTTTTGTGCTCCAAAAGCCTGGATATGCGGTCATTGATTTCTTTTTTACTGCCTGTTTTTAGTTTTAGTTTGATCTCAAGTATTATGTATTCCGACAAATTAGACTTGCGATATTCAAAACACAGGTCATCTTTTCTAAGTTCAGATACATTTCCATTCATATCAATTACTTTAACTGATTCAACTAAATCCCCAATTGATATATATTCTAAATTTCGGATTTCTTTCGTTCCTGCATTCATCCCCACTGCGCCGCCAACAGTTCCTGGAATTCCCACTGCAAATTCAAGCCCTGTAAGTTCTTCTTTCGAAGCTTGTTTTAGGAGCTTTGAGAGCAAGGCGCCAGCCCCACAAGTAATACGTTCTCTTTTTGTTTTAATACCACATAACCCATGTTCCAAATTTAACACAACACCTCTTATTCCTTTATCACTGATTAAGACGTTTGTTCCTCCACCAATGGTTGTAACAGGAATATTATAACTATTGCAGAACGTTAGGATGTTTTTGATATCTGAGATATCTTTCGGATATATCCACACATCCGCATGTCCTCCAATTCTAAAGGATGTGTGCTTGGATAAGAGTTCGTTAAGGAGAATTTCTCCTTTTATCAAATCACAGAGCTCTTTAACTAATTCTTTATTCATATCTAACTCATCCCCTTACCCTTCTCTTGGCAAAGAAGGGAGAACCAACTCAGCAAGTTTCTCTGCCACTTCAGAAATATCACCTGCTCCCATAAAAAGCATTATATCTCCTTTCTCCATAGTATTGCTTAGATAACTTAGAATCCTGCTTTTGTCAGGAATATATACGGCATTTTTGTAACCATTATTCTTCATAGCATTAAAGATAACATCTGTATCAGCCCCTTTTATAGGAGTTTCTCCTGCGCTGTATACATCCGTTAATATAACCTT
>DAOVKY010000156.1 GCA_030631525.1 bacterium | reverse complement strand
TCAGTTGCCTTTGGACATATATCAGGCTTTACAACACCAAGAATCTTTAAGTCCTCAAAAAAAGCGTCTGTATATTTATCAGCTATGTTTTCAGCAGAGACATTCTCTTTATTCGCTCTGTTTATAATCTTATCATCAATATCTGTAATATTTTGGACAAATGTGACCTCATACCCCTTGTATTTGAGATATCTCCTTATTACATCAAATACAATAAAATTCCTTGCATTCCCCGCATGAAAATAGTCATATACTGTAGGACCGCAATTATACATCCTGACTTTGCCTGGAACCAGAGGGTGAAACTCCTCTTTTTTGCCTGTAAGTGTATTATAAACCCTAAGCATTCTTTCTTTCTTCATTTATCATTTCTTCCAACTGTTTGATTTTTTCTGCAATTGGATCCGGCAAGTTTGTGTGATCAAGGCTTATTCCAGCAACTTTCCTCCCCTTCTTTCGTGTTATCCTTCCAGGAATACCAACAACCGTGCAATCCGAAGGTACATTCTTTAGTACTACAGCATTAGCGCCAACCATTACATTACTGCCAATTGCAATATTTCCCAAAATTTTTGCTCCTGCGCCGACAACAATGTTATTCCCAAGTGTAGGATGTCTCTTACCTTTTTCCTTGCCTGTTCCTCCAAGTGTAACACCTTGAAATAGGGTTACATTGTTACCAATAACTGCTGTCTCTCCGATTACAACCCCCATACCGTGATCAATAAAGAATCCTTCTCCGATCTCTGCACCGGGATGAATTTCAATTCCTGTAAAAAACCGGGCTATTTGGGATATAAGCCTTGGGAAGAATGGCACATCTTTCTTATAGAGATAATGAGCAACTCTGTACCAGATAATTGCGTGAAGCCCTGCATATGTTAAAACCTCCAACATATTTCTTGCTGCAGGGTCTCTGTCAAACACAGCCTGTATATCATGTCTCAGTGTTTCTAACATTAGTTATCTCCTTTTCTAGAATCAAAAACAAAATACCATTTTTATCCTTTAAAAACAACACATTCTCTTGACACTAATTTGCACCTTGAAGAAGCATATTGTTTTTGCTAGTATACTCAGAATTATGCCTGCGCCAGTAGCTCAGTTGGATAGAGCATCTGCCTTCTAAGCAGAGGGCCGGGGGTTCGAATCCCTCCTGGCGTACTTTTTGAATCAGGAGAAAAAACAATGCTTAAATCTATAAGAAAGAACATGAAGCCAATAATGTGGATAACAGCCGCCTCTTTTATTGCCACAATATTTTTTGCATGGGGAATGGGTGTAACATCGAAAGTAAGAACAAATATTACTGTAGCAAAAGTAAATGGAGCTGCTATTAAAAATGACGAGTTCAGATATGCCTTAATAAGTTTAGAGAGAAATTATAGAAGAATGTATGGAGATCAGTTTGACAGAATCAAAAAAAATCTGGACTTGGAGAAACAGGTTCTAAATCAATTGATAGATCAAAAGCTTCTTATGCAGGAGATAAAGAAACAGCGCATAAAAATCTCAGATAAAGAGATTATAGATAGGATAAAACAGGATCCAGTATTTAAAGACAAGAAAGGCAGGTTTGATAAAGCAAAGTTTGAACAGTATGTAAACGGCATCCCTGCTTCTCAGTGGCAAAAAATTGAGAATGGAATTAGGAAGTCTCTTGCGCTCGAGCATCTTTGGAGAAAGGTTACTGATCCAGTTATAATAAGCGACAAGAAGATTTTAGACGAATTTATGCAAAAAAACGAAAAAGTAAAAATCAACTATATATGCTTCCATGTAGACGAGTTCAAAACTCAGGTATCTGTGAATGATGAAGATATTACTGAATATTTTTCTAAAAATAAAAAGGAATTCAAGCAGCCTGACAGAGTTAATATAGAATACGTTTTCATTAAAGATGAAGAAAGGGCTTATGACCTCTCTATTGACATGGGGGAAGAAAATAAATGGAAAGAGATACTAAAAAAAGAGAACCTCCTATCAAAGCAGACCGGGTATTTTGCAGAAAGAGAAGAAATTGCAGGCATAGGTTACTCTCGCGAGTTTTCCCAGATTGCATTTTCTCTCAGCAAAGATGATATAAGCGACCCGGTTAAAACAGCTAAAGGATTTTGTGTGTTGAGACTTATAGATCTAAAGCCGTCTTATATACCTGATCAGATAGAAGAAGTAAAGGAGGATGTCCGCAACAGGTTAACTGCTCTTAAAGCAGAAGAACTTGCTGAGAAGAAAGCAGATGAGTTCATCGAAAAATCTCAATCAGCAAAAAATGTTGAAAAGTTAGCAAAAAAGTTTGGTTATGAGATTAAGCAAACAGATTTTTTTGAAAGAGGAGTGTATACAAAAGATATTGGATATGCTCCTAAACTCATAGCAGAAGCGTTCCTTCCGGAAAAAGGTGATATAAAAAAAGTGTCAGAGCCACAAGGTATATTTGTAATAGAACTTGTTGAGAGAAAAGCTGCTGATAAAGAAGAATTTGATACACAGAAGGAACAAATTAAACAGACTCTGCTGCAAAAAAAGAAGCAGTCAGTATATGAGAAATGGTTCAAAAACCTAAAGCAGGAAGCAAAGATTGTAAATAATCTTGACAAAATACGACGTGTCCAATAAAAAATCCCATAGATACTCTGCTCCAAAGATGATTGATCCTATCAAGCGTATTTTAGAGGAATTCAAAATACACATAAATTTCCCTAAATTAGTAACAGAAGAATGCGAAAGAATTGACCCGTTTATTTCTAAAGAAGAAATTAGAAAGCGCCGCGATCTAACAGAACTTACATGTTTTACAATAGACCCTGAAGATGCAAAGGATTTTGACGATGCAGTATCTATTGAGAAAACTGAGAATGGAGGTTTCTTACTGGGCGTTCATATAGCGGATGTTGATCATTATGTAAATAAGAATAAGCATATAGACAGCCAAGCCCTTTCCAGGGGAACAAGCATATACCTGCCTGATAAAGTGATTCCAATGCTGCCTTCCAAGCTTTCTGAGAATCTGTGCAGTTTAAAGCCTGACGAGGGCAGATTAGCTTTAACCGTTATGATAAAAATAGATGCGCAGGGCAATATTACAGAATACGAAATCTTTGAAAGCTTAATCAAAAGTAAGGCAAGGCTATCCTATGAATCTGCGGAGGAATTGATATATTCTAAAGGGGAAGGTAAACACAAAGAAATATCATCATCCCTGAAAATTATGTAC
>DAOVKY010000012.1 GCA_030631525.1 bacterium | reverse complement strand
TAATAGAGCCAACAAGAATATCTCCAGCTCCTTCTATTGAGGAAAGGCCCTTAAAAGGAATAAGCCTGATATGGGTATTGAAACTTTCTCCCGGAGCTACCTCCACTAGATTATATTGCCATTCTAAAGAGGGATATTCTGTTGAATCGATACACCAATAAAGAAATTTTAAATATCTATAATCAAAGAGACAGGCTACACCCGTTTTTGAGTCCCCTATCACACCGCTCCAGCCTCTTGCGGGTTGATATTCATATAAATCTCCTTTGGAAGTACCAGGTTTATATCTTATTCTCCTTATCCCATTGGTAGTTGGGGCGTAGTACGTATTATTTTCTGCGCTTCCTGGTCCTCCCGCCCTTAAGATATTATGCATCCAGAAACCGAATCTTAAAGGTCTGGCAGTCGCTGTTGGTAGAACATTCTTTATTTTGTAGTCTGCATCTATATAACTTTTATCCTTATAGATAGAAATAGTTTTCTCTATCTTTATCCCATTGAAGATACTGCCTTCTCCAATAGCGGAAAGTTTCAAACTAACTATCTCTGGGCTATTTGCTACAACCTCATATTTATACTCTCTGTCAGTATAATCTCCCGGATATTTTTGTTGCCAGAAATGGTCCTCAAATACCCCTCCATATATCTTTTGCGGTGGTCCCCACCAGACCAAATCCTTGCTTCCTTTTAAGATTAAGCTTGAGCATCTGCCGCCATGAGATGGTTCAAAGATTAGCTTTAAAAAACTATTCTCCATGATAATTGCTGTCTTACCAGCATCATCAGCTATCTCTGAGAGACGACAATCAGCCTTTATATCTGCAAAACTTCCGAAAAGTAATATCACACTCGATAACAGCACCACAGACTTTATTAACCTGCTCATTTTCTTTTCTCCCTTCTTCAATTATTAGTATACTTCATCTTACCATCCCCACTCTAACCAGCTCAAATCATAATAGGAACAATATTTAGCGTAACTAGGAAACCATTGAGTATGTCCATCCATAAAGAGTATATTAAATCCTCCTGAATGCCGGGAGCAGCTTATTTCATTACTACCAGTCCCGAGATAAGCCATCCCATAATCGTACATACTATTACTACTGTAGATAGAAGAATCACCTACAACAGCTGTTCTTGCCGGGTATTTAAAATGTGTAAGCTTTCGTGGCTTAGTAACGTTTATGTACCCCATACATATTTCATAGCCCAGACTTCTATAACGACCCCATGAACATTCGCTCTCTTCCTTGCTTGAACTTGGACATACCCAAACATTATTTCCTCTGCTTAGCAGATTTGTCTTAAGGTAACCCAAATCATTCAAGTTTGCACTTGGGTTGTGAATAGCGTCGCGATGCGGAACCCACCCGTCATAGTCATCGGCATACATTGTTATCGCCAACCCAATCTGTCTCAAATTACTCACACATTTTATCCTTCTTGCCATCTCTCTTGCGTTAGTAAGAGCTGGTAATAATAGCGATGCAAGCAGAGCTATGATGGCTATCACAACCAAAAGCTCAATAAGCGTGAAACAGCTCCTGCTTCCCCAAACCCGTCTTATTTTACTCAACATAGTTTCCTCCCTCCAGTAACCATAAACTTTTCTTTTGCCACTTTTCCCGACACTACATCCATATAAGCCATTGCATATTCTGCTCCGATTTTTTGCCCATACTCCTTATATCGTATTAAATATTTTCTCAGTATGCCAAGATTTATTTGGCTTCTATGAACGCAGCGAGACCAAAGACAGGATGCCAGTATAGACGAATCAGAAATATCAACATAATGATTTGGAGTAAAAGTTTTCTGTTCTAGAGCAGGTTCGTCAAAGAAGTAAATTATTAATTCATGAGAAAAGTTAAGTTGTTCCACCGCTGTCTCTACTAATTCAGCAGTGCCAACATGATCTGGATGAACATCCTCCTTGCCAAAATGGGTTATAATCCGGGTTGGCCCTATCTCTTTCAAGATTCTTATCATTTTCTCTACTGTTTTTGGCGTTTTAACTATATTTTCATTTGTTGGACTAGGTTGGAGCCACCAACGCACACTGGCTCCAAGGTGAATCGCAGCTTCTTTCATTTCAGCAGATCTTTTAACTATGGCTTCCTCCCTTGTCCAGCTTTTCCGATCAAGTGGAATTCCTTCGCCGCAAAGACGCATTACCATCACAATTACCTCATCTTCAGGCTTCCTTTCTTTAAAAATAAGACCTGAAGCTTTTGATTCGTCATCCGGATGAGCAGCTATAATCAACCATTTCTGCCTCATGCTATTTCCCTCCTATAAAGATAATCTTTTTTGCTAAAATAGTTTCTGCAATCTTTGTCCATAATTATTTGCTTCTCAAAGCTAAATTAACTACTTTTTCTGCCAAAACAGAAAGAGAATCTACTATAGGTACTTCCAAATCGCCGTCTTTTATTGCTAAAGAGATATCTGTGCATCCGAGTATAATAATTTCTGCTTTGTAACTTATAAGTTCATTAGCAATACGCACAAAATCTCTAGTAACATTAGTTAAATTTTCTCTTGCTTTAATTCGCATTATATTATTCATAACTATTTCCTGATCATTTTTATTTGGCAAGATTACATTTACCTTTTTTTCTAAAAATAGTTTCTGGTATAGACCAGTATTTACTGTGCCTTTAGTTGCCATAACTCCTACATTCTTCAAATCACTTTTTATTGATAAGCACTTATTAACGACTTCTTTTAGCATATGTATTATAGGGATAGATGTAGCTTCCTGCATAGCGTCGTAATAATAGTGAGCTGTATTACACGGGATAGCAATAAAAGCGACTTCTGCTTTTGTGAGCACCTCTAGAGATGACTTTAGTAAAGGCAAAGGATCTTCTCCTCCATACACAATAGCCTGAGTTCGATCAGGTATTTTGGGATTATGATTGATAATAACAGGGATATGGTCTTGTTCTTTCTCTGCTCCGGTTGCATCAATAATCCTAGTCAGTAATTCAGCTGTAACATCAATGCCCATACCTCCTAAAATTCCTGCTGTTTTCCAATTCATAATAGTTTATCTTCTAATATTCCTAAGCTGGCTATATTCCCGATTCTTGGTCTTACCAAAACAACCAAATCTTTTGGACTTAATTCAAGCCCGAATCTTGTATCTCCTGAACTAATATTTACTTTCTTCTTTCTTAGAATAAACTCATCAAAAATAATTGCAATATCTTTCTGCAATGCTAAGGGAGGAATTGCTCCAATTTCATAACCTGTTATCTCTTTTATTTCCTGCTTAGATGCGAAACTCAGTCTTGAGCATCCCCTCATACTTCTTATCTTCCGTGTATCTAATCTCCTATCAGCAGTAACACACGCTAAAAAATAATTTTTGTGTTTGTCCACAAGGAGAATACATTTTATCATTTCATCCAAAGGAACGTTTCTTTCTTTTGCGGCATCTTCACAAGTGAAAACAGCTTTTTTATGCGGCAAAAACTTACATTTTATTCCTTTAGAATCTAATAATTGAGTTGCCTTTGTTTTATAATAAGACTTCTTATTTTTCTGCATGTTTTATCACATTGCTTAACTCTTTCTTTACATCTTTATCCAGTGGAACTGGAGAGTGTTCTCTCAGGATACTCATCGCCTTTTCTCTAGCTACTTGAACAGTAGTCTGTTTTCCGTTTTCCTCCCACATCTGCCTTGTTTGCCTGTTGCTAATCTTGGGGAAAAAATGTTCTTTTTTAAAATGCTTCAAGGTATGTGATTCTGCCAAGAAATTTCCACCAGGTCCAACGTCATCAATTAAATCCAAGCCTATCATTTCCTCATCAAGTGAGATTCCTTTAAGTACTCTTGCTACCATACCGCAGATTTCATCATCAATTACTACCTGTTCATAACTTGCGGTTAGACAAAACTCCAATAGTCCTACTGCGTCATGAATATAGTTAGCTCCGGATAATGCCACCAAGAGTGTCTGAAGTCCCTTTTCATACCCGGATTGAATATCGGGTATTTTGGCATCACTCATGCCTCCTGTGCTATAAATTGGTATCTTATAGAATTGTGCCATTTGACCAGCTATGGCGTTTATAATTCCTAATTCCACAGCCCCAGAAGCATATTGACCGGTTCTCATATCAGCAATTGACCCAACTGAACCACATAATACTGGTGTCCCCGGGTTTATGAGTTGAGCAAGCACAATCCCTGCTAGTGATTCTGCATTTTGGAGTACTACTGCTCCAGCTATAGTCACAGGAGCAGTTGTTCCAGCCTGAGGTTCAGCAGCAATTATAAGAGGAATCCCGGATTTGGCCACTTCTATTAAAATTTTGATACTCTTTGGATCAAACATCAGAGGAGTTATGCTTAAAACATTAATAGAAAGCAGAGGACGCTTTCTAAGATTGTCCATTCCCCCAGCAACTATCTCTCCCATCTTTATAAGATCCTTTGCGCCCTCATGGCTATAAGCGCTAATAGAGAAGTGTTTTGTTGTTCCATTAAAGGCTGCATCTGCCATATGCCGCTCAATTAATTCTGACGGAACGTCAGAGGGACTTACAATAACCTTGTAAAAATTTACATGTTCTAAAGCGTCTATCAATCGGGCAAAATCGTACACATCCTTTTTTACTGCTCGCCGATGTTTAGCAGTTTCCAGATCCAGTACGTTTATTGCAACGCTTCCTGTTCCAAAATATACCCTGTTTTCCTCAAGAATGATGTCATATTTTTTATCTCTACCTGCCAATAGAACTGAAGACGGCGCTTTTTTAATTGCCTGTTCAACAAGATGCGCAGGAATTCGTACGGTTTCGCTTTTATAATCAACCTTTGCTCCAGCATCCTCAAATATCCCTAATGCCAGCTTATCTTTGAAGATGCAACCTGTCTTCTCGAGTAATTTTAATGATGATAGATGTATTTTGCGAATTCCATCTTCACTAAGATATTTGCACTGTCCGCCTCTAAGATTCCACATATCCAAACTCATATTTTAGCTCCTTTTTTATTCACAGTATAACGATAATAGTAATAGAAAGATATATCAATTAATACCATTGTGCCGTTGAATATATACAATGTAATAATCCAGTTATAATTGTACATTACCTTGTGAATTACTCCACTTAAGTAGCCTATAAATATCAACCATAGGAACACAATGCTCTTTCCTCTAACGCTCTTCTCTTTCCATGACTTATAAATAGAAAACGGCCAGCATGTTCCAAAACAGACAAGCATCACAATTTCAAAAACGCTCATTATCCTGTCCGTAACGTCATGTTATTAAACACATACCAAACACAAAAATCCTTGCCAAATCTATTATTTAATATAAAATGTTATTATGTCAAATGATTTGTGTTTATAGAACCCATAACCAATAGGAATATCATGGATATTCAATCCTTAAAGGCATTTCAGGGTATTGCAGCCTCTGGTAGTTTTACAAGGGCGGCAGTCAAGCTTTATATCAGTCAGCCAGCTTTGAGCAAGCAGATAAAAAAACTAGAAGAAGAACTTGGATTACAGCTTTTTATAAGAGGAACAAAGGGCGTGGAATTAACAGAAAGAGGAGAGAGATTACTAAAAACAACAAATCACATACTTGAAGAGATCGCATACATTAAAGAAGACTTTCGGAAAGATAACAGCAAAAAACCTTCAGGGAATGTTAGACTTGGTTGCTCAACTATTGCAATTCAATATCTTCTGCCTTCTTTCCTTGCGGATTTTACCAAAAAATATCCCGATATATCCTTTCAGCTCAAGGAAGCAGAATCTCCACAGATTATATCAGAAACATTGGATGAGATTGTAAATTGCAGTATCGTACTTGGTCCTGTGAAGAACCTAGAAATAAAATACTACCCTCTTATAAAGTGCCAATTAGTCTGTGTCTCCTTAAAGGGAAAATTTCTACCGGCCACTAGCCCAATTACACTTGCTCAAATAAGCAAGCATCCATTTGTCGCATATGAGGAATTTGTCAAATATCAACAGATAATAACACCTGCCTTTAATAAAAAGAAGCTTTCACCAAGAACAATAATACGAACAAAATCCAGTAATAGTATCCTGGAGATAGTTAAAATGGGACTTGGAGTTGCAATTGTCCCGGAATTTATACTTGATAGGAATATACACAGAGATTTGTTTATAAAACATAAGATTAGAGACTTATCCGTACAGATTGAGTTTGGAGTAATAATAAAAAAGAAAAACTTAAAGAATAAATTGCTTAAGCTGATTTTTACGTCTATTTTAAATCATTACTCAAATGAGTGAAGCTCCCCCAACTGAAGTTGGGGGCTTCTGCTGTTTCCTATAGATTTTTGATACGTAGAAATATAGTTTGCATGGAAATGTCCTATAGTACCTGACACTCATGTTTTTTATAATTGGCTGCATCATACAATCGCATTATGGAGCTAAGTTCCCTCACAAGATCCGCAGGCAAGGTTGGAGTTGCGACAATTATTAGTAGGATTTTCGGCTATGTCAGGGATATTCTATTAGCCTCGCTTTTTGGCACATCAATGTTTGCAGATGCCTTTTTTGTTGCTTTCAGAATTCCAAATACACTGAGACGTCTCCTTGGAGAAAATGCTTTTAATGGGGCGTTTATACCTGTTATGAGTGATTATCTCAGAAGCATGAAAGAACCAGTTGTAGGACTGGCTATTGCACTGGCTATTGCAGTCCTGATTGAAGGAATAGGACAGCTTGGAATTCAATTACCAAGCAATATTTTCTTTTAAACTATTTATAGACTCCATTACTTGAGCGCTTATTTCATGATAGTAGAGACGTTGCAATGCAGCGTCTCTACTTTTTCTTTTGGGTATAATTGGCTTACCAAATACAACTCTAATCTTCTTTGGCTGTATCCATTTCCCCCTTTTAGGAAAGGCCTTTATTGCCCCATCTATATATGCAGGCACAATCGGGACATCTGCCTTCAAAGCAAGCATACCCACCCCTATCTTTCCTTGCCCTAGTTTTCCATCTATACTTCTTGTTCCTTCCGGAAATAGAATGATAGCTTTTTTAGAGTGTAGGGATTTAATTAATTCTTTAAATGTAGAGACGCTTACCATGGAACGTCTTATAGGGATAGTATGCAAGGCTCTGATTAGTAAGCCTAATATAGGAATCTCAAACAAACTTTGTTTTGTTAAAAAATAAGTTTGTCTAGATATTCCAACGCCTACAATAACAGGATCCAGAAAACTGCTATGATTTGAAGCCACTAACACACCACCATTTTTAGGGACATTATCAGCACCATTTACTTCTAACCTGAAATAAATCTTACAGAAAATAGAAAAAATTAGTTTAGCTATTATATATATCATTTTATGTAAGATATGACTGTTTCTACTTCTTCTTCCACACTCATTCCTGTTGAGTCAATAACAATAGCATCCTTTGCTTTTCTTAAGGGCGCTATCTTTCTTGTCAAATCTTTTTTGTCCCGCATTTTTATATCTTTTGAGAGTCCTGATTCCACAACTTGCCTGCCATTTTGTTCTAACTCTTTCCTGCGCCTTTTCACACGCTCATCAAAAGAAGCATCCAGATAAAACTTATAGTCTGCATCAGGCAGTATAACTGTTGTGATGTCTCGTCCTTCCATTACGACATTGCCTTTTTCTGCAATTTTCCTCTGCAGCTTTTTCATGCACTCTCTTACCCCTTCTGCTCTGGCAAGATAGAAGACATTATTCGTTACATCAGTCTCTCTTATTTTTTCTGTTACGTCTTGTCCATCAAGTAAAACAATAGTCCCCTCTTCCCGATGAGTTAGCTCAATTTCCGTATTATGCGCAAGCTCTACCAGCATTATCTCTTCTTCCAAATTAATACCCTTTTCCATAGCCTTAAGTGTAAGCGCTCTGTACATAGCTCCTGTATCTACATACAAAAGTCCTAACCTTTTTGCAATAATCTTTGAAACGCTGCTCTTACCTGAACCAGCAGGTCCATCAATAGCTATAGTTATTTTACTTCTCAACTTTAATCGTTCCTTTAGGAGTCATTTTTTTCAATATTTCTATAAAGTTAGGAAAAGACGTATTAATACAATCTGTATCATATACAATCGTTTCTCCTTTTGCCATAAGCCCCATGATAATTCCAGTCATGGCTATTCTATGATCCCCAAGACTGTTACATAGGGATCCGGGAAAGGTTTTAGGTTTCGTGTTTTGCCCTCCTGGAATAACCAATCTTTTAGAACTGTAATCATTGAGCCTTATTCCAAAGTAGTGAAATATGTCCCGAATTGCCATGAGCCTATTACTTTCTTTAACTTTCAATTCAGAGACCCCTTTAATCGTAGTCTTTCCTTGCGCAAATGCGGCAGCTACTGCAATTATGGGAATTTCATCAATTAGTCTTGGAATTTCGCCAGGTTCAATAGTAGTTCCTTGAAGCCTGCTGCTTTTAACAATAATATCTGCTCTAGGTTCTCCTGAAATTATCTTTTCATTTTTTAATTTTATGTCTGCTTTCATTCTTTTCATTACATCAATTATGCCTGTCCGAGTAGGATTCACTCCTACATTTTTTATTGTAATTTCTGAGCCTTCTAAGCATGAAGCAGCTACAATAAAAAATGCGGCAGAAGAAATATCTCCTGGAATAACTATGTCCTTAGCCTTTAATCGAGAGCCTCCTTCTATTGACACTCCGCATCCCTCTCCTTCTTCTTCTATATCCAGATTCACTCCAAAATATTTGAGCATTCTTTCCGTATGATCCCGTGATTTAAAATGTTCAAAAACTGAAGTTTTACCCTTTGCATATAAACCTGCTAAAAGAATTGCAGATTTCACCTGTGCACTGGGAATTAATGACGGAGGTCTTTTTTTCTGTGAAAGCTGTCCCTCACTAATTGTAAAAGGAGCATATTCGTCATAATTTTTAACTCTACCTGTAATCTTAGCCCCCATTCTTCTTAACGGCTCCGTAACCCTTTTCATAGGTCTTTTGCAAAGAGAATCATCACCTGTAATCCTTGAAGTAAACTTCTGACCTGCCAAGACTCCAAGCATAAGTCTCATTGTTGTTCCTGAGTTACCTGCGTATAAGTCTCCCTTGGGCTCTTTCAGTCCATGGAGACCATTCGAAGTTATCACTGCCTCATTTCCACTTACAGCTATATCAACCCCCAACTGCCTGAAGATCTCAACTGTTCTCATACAGTCTTCGCTCTCAAGAAAACCTGTTATTCTTGTTGTTCCTTTTGCCAGAGAGCCAAGAATAACTGCTCTATGAGAAATTGATTTATCCCCGGGAATACAAATAGTCCCTGATAATTTATTTACTGGTTTTATTATTACTGAGTGCATGAATCCTATCTTTTTACTTCAAATTAGTTCTAAGAAATTTTGCCTCTTCAAGCTTTTTGATTAGTTCTTCGCTGTCAGATTTGTGTATTAATTTGCACATCTTATGCAGTTCTCTTTGGAATCCTGATAAAACATCTAAGATATTCTTTTTATTTGTCATACATATCTCCTGCCACATCTCGGGAGAACTTGAAGCAATTCTGGTTGTATCCCTGAACCCGTTTCCAATAACAAGTTTTAAATCTTCGTCTATTGTGTCTGTTTTACCCAGAGCATTAACAAGTGATACAGCCGCTATATGAGGCAGATGACTTGTAAAGGCAACCAGCTTATCATGTTGACCTGGGGAGAGAAGCACAACATTGGCTCCTATTTTATTCCACAGATTTTTAACTTTTAGGAACGCATTTTTATTTGTTTTTGAGGTTCTTGTAAGCACACACACTACTCCGTTAAATAATCTATGTGTCGCAACATCAACCCCGTGTCTTTCTAAACCAGCTATTGGATGCGCACCAACAAAATGTATCCCATCAGGCAGTATCTCCTGCATCTTCTTGCAAAACAGTTCTTTTGTGCTCTCTACGTCAGTAACCACTGTGTCTTTTTTTAAAAAAGGTGCGATTTTTTTTGCGGCTTCAAGAGAAGAATTTATATGCATTGACAGAATTATTAAATCCGCATCCTTCACTTCTGCTATATAATCAGTTGTAACTCTATCAACTGCTCCCACTAAAACAGCTTTTTTAAGTTTTGCAATATTCCTGCCAATACCAATAACCTCATCAGCCAGTCCATTCTTTTTAATCGCCATACCTATAGACCCGCCAATCAGTCCAACACCAAATATACAAACCTTAT
>DAOVKY010000083.1 GCA_030631525.1 bacterium | reverse complement strand
TCAAATCTCACCTGATCATTGCCTTTGCCAGTGCATCCATGTGCTACTGCATCAGCTTCTTCTTTCTTTGCAATTTCTAAAAGTCTTTTTGCAATAAGAGGACGACCTAATGCAGTCGCTAGGGGATATTTGTTCTCATATAAAGCGCATGCTCTCAGAGAAGGGAATACATAATCTCTAACAAATTCCTCTCGTAAATCTTCAATATATATCTTGGAAGCACCTGTTTTTATTGCCTTTTCTTTAAGCGGCTCTAGATATTCACCCTGCCCAAGGTCTGCAGTATATGCAATGATTTCAGCATTGTATTTCTTCTTTAGCCAGTGAATTATAATAGAAGTATCAAGTCCTCCTGAATATGCAACTACAATTTTTTTTGCCATTTCTTGTTCTCTCCTGTTTTTTGTAGATTAATCAATTACACTTGCAGACTTTAATCGCTCAAGTAAGGAACCTGTTTTGCCGTGTTTTCCCAAACTCAAGTCTGATACTACTACTCTGCCAATATGCTTTTTTACCGTAGATGGCCATCTTCCCTCAGTATATGCCCATGTATCATGGATAACATAATAATTACCATTATCTTTCCCCAGATAGAGCATTATGTGTCCCGGCATATAAAGAGTAGATATGCCTGGCAAAAGCTTCTCAAGGATATCTCTCTCCTGCAAACCAGACCTGTCAAACCTCGCAATTTCTGTACCTATTCTTGCTTGCCGGATTGAATTACGAGGCATTTTTATTCCAAAACATGCAAATATATCCATTATGAACCTGGAGCAATCCCTTTCCCCTCTCATGCCTCCCCAACCATAAGGCGCATGTAATAATTTAAAAGACTGGTTAATTACATTCCTTTTTGTGTACAGAACATATCCTGTGTGTACATCCTCATAAGCTGGTATATATGCCTTTCTAAAAGACAATTTATTTCTTTTATTTGTAACAGGAAACGTGATGGTAAAATGCTCTTTTTTGCTGCTCATTAAAGGAAAGCGCGTTCCCATCTGCGCGCTATCTAGGAAATTTTTACACTCAGGATCAGAAAATATATCAATCTTGTTACCTGTTACAACAACAAACTCTTGAGCTTCGCTATACTCAGTAATATCCTCCTTATTATCTGAGATTGCAAGATCTTCAGCATGAATCCAACCTGAAGTAATCTCTGTTTTAACATATGCCCATTTCTTATCTCTTGTCTTCCATAACAAAGCCAGAGGCTGCCCCACATCAATAGCACTGTCCTGGAATCTATCAAAGATGCGGTTGTTTTTCATAGACATAATAATCTCATCTGTGGGCAGGACGCGTATGTTTGTCCTGCCAAGTGTGAGTCCAAACTTAACATTTACTTTGTCAGGGATTTTATTCAGGTCTATATTGCGGAATATGGTTTCAAAAAACAAACTGTCAACCCGCATATTATCAGTTGTATAGCATTTTCTTCTTTGAATATATTTAATTGAATTTACTATATTTACTGATAATTGCCTGCCTGACATTGTATTATCTATCCAGATTATTTTTTCTAATATTCTTCTTCTCTTGCGGTTAGTTTCATTAAATTTTTCAATTTCCCCTGCGGACATTATCACTTCATCTGGATTATCTATCTTGGATATCCAATATCCGGGAGTATGCATCTTTACTTTAACATGAGGCAAAGGATAAGGAGCTATGCAGAGCCTGGAAGCGCAGCCGGAGATAAATATAAATGTCAAAATCCAAAATCCAAATGTCAAATTTAAAATTCTTTTCACCTAAAAATCTCCTTTCTATTAGCCTATATTCTCAAGCCTTTATTGTCAAGAGGATTGAGAGATGCTATATTAACTATATATGAATAAACAAAACGAGGTATTTTACATAACAACGCCGCTTTATTATGTTAACAGTCACCCGCATCTTGGGCATTCATACAGCACAATAGTTGCTGATATTATCAATCGGTACAAAAAACTATTTGGCTTTCAAACTTATTTCCTCACAGGCACTGATGAGCATGGGCAAAAAATAGTTGAAGCAGCTAATAAGGAAAATAAATCGCCTAAAGAATTTGCTGATGAAATATCCAATGAATTTAAGGAAATGTGGCAAAAACTGGGCATAGAATATTCTCAATTCATAAGAACAACAGATGATTCTCATAAGAGAATTGTTCAAAGTATTCTCCAGAAAGTTTATGATAATGGTGAAATATATTTTGCAGAGTATGAAGGATTATACTGTGTTGGATGTGAAAGATTTCTGGATGAGAGAGAACTGGTTGATGGTAATTGTCCTGAGCATGGGACAAAACCAACCCTAATTAAGGAAAGCAATTATTTCTTTAAGATGAGTAAGTATCAGGATTGGCTCATAGATTATATAAATAAGCACAATAACTTTATATTTCCTGAGCAGTACAGGAAGGAAATATTGTCCTTTTTGAAGGAGCCATTGAAAGACCTGTGTATATCGCGTCCTAAGGACAGGTTGGACTGGGGAATTGAGCTGCCGTTTGACAAAAAGTATGTAACATACGTCTGGTTTGATGCTTTAATTAACTATATCTCTGCGCTGGGCTATCCCGACGGAAACTTGTTTAAGGAATACTGGAAATACTCACATCATATTATTGGGAAGGATATTTTAAAGGCGCACGCTGTGTACTGGCCTACAATGCTTAAGGCTATTGGATTAGAACCGATGCGGAAGTTAGCAGTTCACGGATACTGGAACAATAAAAGCATGAAAATGAGCAAGTCAATTGGGAATGTGGTTAACCCTTTAGAATTAGTCAATATTTTTGGTGTTGATGGTCTTAGGTTTTTGCTGATATCCGAGATGGTCTTTGGTAAGGATGCGGATTTCAGGCTTGATTCATTCATAACAAGCTATAATGCGCATCTGGCAAATAATTTTGGTAATTTGGTCAGCAGGGTCATTAATTTCACAATAAAGAATTTTGATTGCATGGTGCCTGAATGCAGTGAGCTGACAGATATTGAACATGTTCTTCAGGAAAAGGTAACAGAAAAGATAGATTGCATAAAAAATGCTCTTGATAGTTTTCAGATCCATGAAATTGTAAAGAATTTTTTGGAAATTTCAACTCTTACAAATCAATACTTTGACAAAACCGAGCCATGGAAGCTGGCAAAAAATGATGAACAAAGAGATCGGCTGGGAAGCATCCTGTATACATGCTGTGATATTATCAGGATTATGAATATTTTAATTTCTCCTGTAATGCCCAATATCTCTTTAAGCCTTGCCAAATATCTGGGATATGACTTTGTAAAAACGACAGAATTGGATTTAAATCAATTACCATCAGGACAATTAATGTCTAAGCCGGAGTCCTTATTCCCAAGGATAGAACAATAATGTCTAATAAAAAAATAATGGTCGTTGCAGGTGAGACGTCAGGGGATCTGCATGGAAGCAATCTTGTAAGAAATATGAGAAAAATAGATCCAACGCTTAAATTTATTGGTATGGGCGGGCATAGAATGCAAAGCGCAGGTGTTGAAAATATATTCAATATTGATGATCTTGATATAGTTGGCGTAAGCGAGGTATTTAGGGGAATATTTAAAATAAAAAGGCGGTTCAATAAATTATGTGAAATCATGGATAAGGAGCGTCCTGAACTGGTTATTCTTATTGATTATCCGGGCTTTAATTTGAGATTGGCAAAGCAGGCAAAGAAGAGGAATATTAAGGTTGCTTACTATATCAGCCCTCAACTATGGGCATGGGGAAAAGGCCGTATAAAAACAGTAAAAGCATGTGTGAATAAAATGATAGTTATTCTTCCTTTTGAGGAAGATTTTTATAAAGGATATAATGTACCTGTAGAATTTGTCGGGCATCCTTTGCTTGACATAGTAAAAACATCCGGTACAAGAGAAGAAATCTTAACAAGTTTGGATATAAAAGGGAAACCTGTTGTTGGTTTATTGCCGGGAAGCAGAAAACAGGAGATAAGGAGAATATTACCTGCATTGGTTCAAGCTGCGAAAATAATAAAGAACTCTCTCTCTGATGTAGAATTCGTGCTGCTATGTGCAGAAAATATAGATGATAAGGATCTTGAACAAGTTCTGCATAATCTGAACATTAGTATTAAGATTATTAAAAATAGAACATATGACGGAATGAGCTGTTGTGACCTCTTAATCGGAGCGTCAGGCACTGTAACACTTGAAGCAGCGCTTCTGAATGTGCCAATGATTGTTGTTTATAAGGCTTCTCCTTTTACAAGTTTTTTATTTAAGATCTTTTTAAATGTTCCTCACATAGGTCTTGTAAATATAATAGCAGGCAAGAGAATAGTTCCTGAGTTACTTCAGGAAGAAGCAAATCCCGAAAACATCAGCAGTTGCGCTCTTGATATACTGAATAACAGTGAAAAAATGAGTGATATAAAAAACAAATTATCTGGGATAAAAGAACAACTGGGACGTCCTGGCGCAAGCAAAAGAGCTGCGGAGAGTATATATCAAATGCTGGAGGGATAGATAATCATGAATCAATACTTAAGAATCCTGAAGTTTGTAAAACCATACTGGAAGAGGATACTGCTGGCAATAATATGTATGTTCATTCTTCAATTCTGTACTATTGGATCAATAGGAGGCATAGTGGTATTTATGGATAATATCCTATCAGCAGGTAATATCTCTTCAAGCATACCAATTCCTCTTACTCTTAAGGGAGAACTCTTTGGGCATAAAGTGGTTATAACTCCTGTGACAGCAGAATTCACTGTGTTTGCATGGCTGAGATTGCTGGTTTTATTTATAATTTTCATTTATATTTTAAAAGGATTTGCCTATTTTGCTCAAAGTTACTTAATAACATACGCTGGTCTTAGAGGAACTTTGGATTTGAGAAATAAATTGTAC
>DAOVKY010000119.1 GCA_030631525.1 bacterium | reverse complement strand
CGTTAAATTAAGACGCCCTGTCAGACCGGGAGATCAGCTTGTTATAGAAGTTGAGGGAATTAAGGCAAAGAGCAGAGCTGGAAGGGTAAAGGCAAAGGCTTCTGTTGACGGAGAAATAGTATGCGAAGCGGAATTAACATCAATCATACAATAAAGGATAATAGAAAATGACAATCCATAATACAGCAGTCATTTCTCCAAGCGCTAAGATTTCTAAAGGTGTAAAAATTGGCCCGTGGAGTGTTATAGGAGAAAATGTTGAAATAGGGAAAAACACAGAGATTGCGTCTAATGTTGTAATAGATGGCTGGACAAGCATAGGAGAGAACAACAAGATATCTCCAGGCGCAGTTATTGGAACAGTTCCACAGGATGTGAAATACGATGGTGCTCGCGCATATGTTAAAATAGGCAACGGAAATATTATAAGAGAATATGTTACAATTAACAGAGCAACAGAGATAGAGACAGAAACACTGGTAGAGAATAACAATTTTCTTATGGCATATACACATATAGCTCATAATTGTAGAGTGGGTAGTAACGTTACAATGGTTAATTTTTCAGGATTGTCAGGACATAGTGTACTGGAGGATGAATGTGTGCTGGCCGGTATGGTAGGGATTCATCAAGGTGCAAGGGTTGGTAAATTTGCTATGGTAGGAGGATTATCCAAGGTGGTCAAGGATATTCCTCCATTTGCAAGGGCAGATGGCCATCCTACAAGGATATATGGACTGAATACTATAGGATTAACCAGAAAAAACATCCCTGCTCCAGTTATAGAAAAACTTAAAAAGGCTTATAAAATCTTATTTAGGTCCGGCATGAATACTAGTCAGGCTCTAGGGAAAATTGAGGAAGAGATTCCCTTAATAGATGAGATACAATATCTTATAAATTTTATCAAAACATCTGATAGAGGGATATGTAAATGAAGGATGTGATAACCAGTTCTAGGATTGGCTTGATCTCTGGGAAAGGAAAGTTCCCCATTATTTTAGCGCAAGAAGCTAAGAGAAGAGGCATGAAGGTAGTTGCTATTGCATTAAAAGAGGAAACAAATGCTGAGTTAGAAAACTATGTAGATAAAATATATTGGATCAGTATTGGAGAGATGCAAAAAGGCCTAGATATTTTAGTAAAAGAAGAGTTAAAGGAAGTTTTTATGGTAGGAAAGATAGAAAAGAGCCTGCTGTTTAAAAATATTCCAAGAGACGGGATGATATCTAATCTTATTAAATTTGCAGCCGATAAATTAGATAATACACTGCTAAAGGCAGTATCAAATAAACTGGCTGAATTAGATATAGAGTTGCTGGATTCTACTATACTTATTAGGCCTCTCATCCCTCAAAAAGGCATTCTTACAGAAAGAAAACCAACACAAGCAGAGATGGATGATATTAATTTCGGGCAGAGAATAGCCAAATCGATCGCAGCGCTTTATATAGGGCAAACAGTTATTGTAAAGGATAAGGCTGTCCTGGCAGTGGAGTCAATAGAGGGTACAGACCAGACAATTAAACGAGCTGGCATGTATTGTAAAAAGGGTATAGTTATGGTTAAAGTTAGCTGGCCTGATCAGGATATGCGTCTTGATGTTCCTACAATTGGTCCTGATACAATCAAGCTTTTAAAAGAAGCCAATGCGTCTGCAATAGCTATAGAAGCGCAGAAAACTATCATTCTGGATATAGAAGAATCTGTTAATATAGCAAACCGTGCTGGAATCTGCATGGTTGCGTTCTAAATAAGGGAATATATGATTTTATTGCAGGTTTTTGTTCTGCTTCTTGCAGTGGTAATACACGAGGTTGCCCATGGTTGGGTAGCTTACAAATGCGGAGACCCTACTGCTCGGGATATGGGAAGGCTTACGCTTAATCCTATTCCTCATATTGATCTTAATATGACTATAATAATGCCTATTTTTATATATATAATGTCAGGAGGAAGAGCTATATTCGGAGGCGCAAAACCAGTTCCCATTAATCCTAATAATTTCAGGAATCCTAAAAGAGATATGATCCTCGTTTCCCTTGCTGGATGTGCATCGAATTTTATAGCAGCAATTTTTTTTGCGCTTCTTATAAGATTGCAAATTGCAGGAATAGTACCTGCTTTCACTGTATTGTGTGTGTATGGTGTGCTGATAAACATTCTTTTAGGGGTGTTTAATCTTATTCCAATACCTCCATTAGATGGTTCAAAAGTATTAATGGCAGTTTTGCCACACAGACATATGATGAGTTATTTAAAATTTGAGCGATTTGGAATTATTCTGGTAATGCTGTTTTTTTACTTTGGTTTTCATTTTCTTTATAGTAACGTTATTATGCCTTTAACCTTTTTAATGATTGGTAGGGTATTGTGAAGAAGAGAATTTTAACAGGGGATAGACCGACAGGGCAGTTACACATTGGGCATTTTCTAGGCGCCCTGCAAGATCGTGTAGCGCTTCAGGATGAATATGATACCTTTGTAATAATTGCTGATGTACAGGCGTTAACTGACAATTTTAAAGATCCTCAAAAAGTGCGAAGCAATGTTTTTGAGGTTGCAATTGATAACCTTGCTGTTGGTGTGGATCCGGACAAGTCAACTATTTTCATCCAATCTCTAATTCCTGAAATAGCGGAACTAACTGTTTTTTATTCTAATTTGGTTACAATTGCCAGATTAGAGAGAAATCCGACGGTTAAAGAGGAGATCAAGCAGAAAAAGGATTTATTTGGTGACAGTGTGACATTTGGGTTCTTGGGATATCCAATTAGTCAGGCGGCAGATATTACTGCGTTTCAGGCTGATTTGGTACCGGTAGGTGATGATCAGTTGCCTCAAATTGAGTTAACGAGAGAAATTGTTAGAAAATTCAACCAGATTTACGGGCAAACATTAAAGGAACCGGAACCTAGAATAGGGCGGTTTCCCAGGGTTAAAGGATTGGATGGGAATAAAATGAGCAAGAGCTTGAATAATGCTATATATCTAGCTGATTCTCCGGAAATAATTGAAAGGAAAGTTCTCTCAGCAATAACTGATACGCAGAAAATTCGACTTAAAGATAAAGGGCATCCGGATATTTGCACAGTATATCATTATCATGAAATGTTTAGCGCTGAAAAATTAGAGATAATTAGAAAAGAATGTAAAAAGGGAGATAGAGGTTGTGTCCAATGCAAAAAACAATTAGCTCAGAGTATAATTAAAACATTGTCCCCTATCCGGGAAAAAAGATTATACTATCAAGAGAGAAGAAAACTAGTTGAAGAGATTTTGTATGAGGGGACTAAAAAAGCGCGACAAATTGCACAAGCTACTATGTCAGAGGTTAGAAGAGCAATGAAACTGTACAATGGAGTATCTTAAATGAATATTGATAAATTGAGAAAAATAATAGATGAAGTGGATGAGAAAATTTTAGACCTGTTGAATCAAAGAGCAAAAGCAGCAGTAGCTATTGGTAAGGAAAAACGAAAAAAGCGATTAAAAACACACGATAAGCTTCGTGAAGATAAGATTCTCAAAAAACTTGTTTTGGAAAACAAAGGTCCTTTATCAAAAAAAATGATTATTGCTATATATCGCGAAATACTCTCTATATGTCGCAGTTTACAGTCCTCTATTAAAGTAGCATATTTGGGGCCAAAGGCGTCTAACACTTATCTTGCTGCAAGGAAGAGATTTGGGTCCTCTGTTGATTTTGTTTCTGTTAGTACTATTTTTGATGTTTTCAGAGAAGTTGAAAAAGATAAAGTGCATTTTGGTCTTGTCCCTGTTGAAAACTCAACAGAGGGAATGGTTTCCTATACATTAGACATGTTTTTCAGCTCTAATCTTAAGATATCCGGAGAAGTGCGTCTGCCAATCACACATAATTTATTGGCAAAAGGTTCCAAAAAGGAAATTAAGCGTG
>DAOVKY010000174.1 GCA_030631525.1 bacterium | reverse complement strand
TTTATTGACAGCAATAGTTATCATATGCTACCATTAGCTACTGGAGGTGAAAAACCATGGAAAAAGCATTATTAGGAGCACGATTGCCTGTAAATCTAATTACAGAATTAAGGAACTTTTGTAAACCACGCGGGATATTAATAAACCACTTTGTTGCCAAAGCAGTCATAGAAAGACTCAAAGAGGAAAAAGAAGACGAAGAAGATATGCTTACCATAGAGGCTAGAAAAAATGAATTATCTATAAACGAGACTGAGTGGAATAAATATCTAAAAGGCAGAGGGATAAGTGTTTAAGCTTGAGGTAAAATCAAGTGTTAAGAAAGACACTAAAAATTTCCCCAAGGAAGATCTCCAACGAATTGCGAATGACATCAGGTCTCTCAAGTTTGATCCATTGCCACCAGGGGCAAAAAAAATAAAAAAAGGCAAAGATATCTATTATAGAATAAGGCAAGGCAATTTTAGGATTGGCTATCGGGTTAATACGACCAAAAGATTAGTTGAAATTATTTATATTAAACGCAGAAAAGAATCTACTTATAAATGAGGGCGCCACGATTCTAATGTCAGAATTTACTCCAATGCTCAGGCAGTATCTAGGCATAAAAAAGAACAATAAAGACACAATTCTTTTCTTCAGGTTAGGGGATTTTTATGAGATGTTTTTTGATGATGCAAAGCTTGCGTCCGGACTTCTTGAGATTACTCTGACTTCCCGCGATGGTGGCAGCGGAAAGAAAATACCAATGTGCGGCATTCCGTATCATGCTGCAGAAAACTATATAGCAAAATTAATAAAAAGAGGCCATAAAGTTGCTATCTGTGAACAGGTTGAAGATGCTAGAAAGGCAAAGGGGCTTGTTAAAAGAGAGATTGTAAAAACAATAACTCCAGGTACAGTTCTTTCCAGCTCTATGCTTGATGTAAAGAGCAATAATTATCTCGGAGCAGTAGTAATCCTAAATAAAAAATTTGCGCTTGCAGTCTCGGATTTATCAACAGGCGAGTTCAAGGCATCAGAATTTTCCGATTATACGAAATTTTTAGATGAAGTACAGCGTGTTAGTCCAAAAGAAATTATTCTTCCGAACTCCTTAGTGGAAAACGAGAAAGTCAAAAGAGATATTAATGTATCCTGTTCGGTTTTAACACCTTATGATGACTGGCACTTTGATAGAGAAAGCGCAAATCAGATACTTATACAGCATTTCAAGACTCAGTCAATGGATGGCTTTGGATGCAGGGACTTTCCTACTGCTGTATGCTGTGGAGGCGCGCTTCTTGAATACATAAAGGATATACAGCAGATTTCGCCAACACACATAAATGAGTTCAAGATATACTCAACATCCGAATTTATGGTGCTGGATAGCGCCACTCAAAAAAATCTTGAACTTGTTGAAACTTTAAGTGCTCATGAGAAAAAAGGGACATTATTGGATACACTGGATGCAACTCTTACTCCGATGGGAGCTCGTCTCCTGCGAACCTGGGTTATACAGCCCCTGAGGGATTCTGTGGAGATTAACAATAGACTTGATGCCATTAGTGAGTTTATAAATTCTGCGGATGTTAATGATAAAATAAGAACTGTCATTAGGCATATCTCAGATATAGAAAGAATAATCAGTCGTGTTAACTGCGGTCTGGCTAATGGACGTGATCTAATAGGTCTCAGAGAGTCATTGAAAAAAGTTCCCCAAGTAAAGGAAATAATTAAACAATTCAAATCGCAGATGTTGAAGAATGTGCGTGAGAATTTGCAGGATGTCTCAGAACTGGTCAGCTTGCTTGATAGGGCTATTGTTGATGAACCGCCGATCAGTATTCGGGACGGCAATATTATTAAGCATGGATTTGATGTAGGTCTTGATGAAATAAGACAGATCAGTAAAGGTGGAAAAGACTGGATCAAGTCGCTTCAGGTAGAAGAGATTCAGAGAACAGGAATAAAATCCCTAAAGGTAAGATACAACAAGGTTTTTGGATACTATATTGAAATCACAAAAACAAATTTGGATATGGTGCCTGATAATTATATCAGAAAACAGACTCTCTTGGGTTGTGAAAGGTTTATAACTCCTGAGCTGAAGGAGAAAGAAGCGCTTGTTCTTGGCGCAGAAGAGAGAATTAATGAAGCGGAATATAAGATTTTTACTGATGTTCGCATACAGGCTGCATGTGAAACTGTCAGACTTCAAAAAATAGCGCGCGCTATTGGTATTCTGGATGCAGTAAGTTCGTTGGCATTAGCGGCTATTCAAAACAATTACATAAGACCTGAGATTACAGATTCCGATGTTATAGAAATTATTGACGGCAGGCATCCGGTTCTTGAGAGATTGGATATCGGAGATAAATTTGTTCCGAATGATACCTATCTTGACAATTCAGGACAGCAGATACTTATAATCACAGGACCGAATATGGCAGGCAAGTCAACCTATATCAGACAAGTTGCTCTCATTGTTCTCATGGGACAGATCGGCAGCTTTGTGCCTGCAAAAAGCGCAAAGATCGGTACGGTTGATAGAATATTTACCAGAGTCGGCGCATCTGATGATCTTACAAAAGGACAGAGTACATTTATGATAGAGATGAATGAGGTAGCAAATATACTCAACAATGCTACTCCGCGCAGTTTAATAATACTTGACGAAGTAGGCAGAGGCACAAGTACATTTGATGGTGTTAGCATTGCATGGGCAGTGGCGGAATATATCCATAATAACCCAAAAGTCAATGCAAAGACTCTTTTTGCTACTCACTATCATGAGCTGACAGAACTAGTTCTCACTTTGGAAAGAGCAAAGAATTATAATGTTTTAGTAAAGGAATGGAATAATGAAGTCATTTTTCTTCATAAGATTGTTGAAGGTCCAACGGATAAAAGCTACGGCATTCATGTTGCATCTCTTGCAGGTTTACCTAAAGAGGTCATAGAAAGGGCAAAGGATATCCTTATTAATTTAGAAAACGAGACAATCTCAGAACAAGGTCTTCCTAAATTCGCTCCTTCCACA
>DAOVKY010000043.1 GCA_030631525.1 bacterium | reverse complement strand
TGTTCCGGAAAACATAGATGCCATAAGAGCAATAACAGGATTCAAAGACGGAAAAAAATCAATGGAGATGACAAACAAGGCTCTGGGAATGGATAAATTTTAAAAAGTATGCGCATATCTGATTTGTCAGAAGTGCTTTTTGTTGAAAGGCTTTTGCCTTTTGTCGAAATGCTCGTTTCCTCGCATTTTGTCGAAAATACTCGTTCTGACCATTTTCTTCCAGATTAGTCCTTGACAGGATAATCCTTCCAGATTAGTTTTCCTTTGTCGGGAAAATAATCCTTCCAGATTAGCCTTCCCTTGGAGGGAAGATAATCTTTCTATAACTCTTGTTTCCTCTTTTTGGATTTTGCTCGCTCTTTGAATTTTTCCCTAAACAAATCAAAATGTTTATATATAACTTATTGCACAGAAATAATATCTTTGAATAAAGAGGTATTATGATAGGCAAAAAATCCCAAGGACTTTCTATTAATGTCATTATAATAGTTGCTATAGCCCTTATTGTTCTGGTTGTTTTAATAGCCATATTTACCGGAAGGCTTGGCAGCTTTGTTAGAGGAGTAGATGAGACTGTAACATGTGAAACTAGCTGTGAAGCGTTTGGGATGGATTTTTATGCTGATAAGACCGAAGTTACTTGTAAGAGGGAAGCTAATGCACGATATGTGCCTGGAACTTATATGGATATACCCACAACTGGTAGTAAAGTATGTTGCTGCAAACCAAGACCATAAATTACTTTTTCTTTTCAATTAAAAACTATTTTTCACAAATATTTATATACCAGTATTATAATAATAATCTCATGCTTAAAAAAAGAGATGCGCAGGGGATTTCTTTCAGGATGATTGTATTGGCTGTTATAGCGCTTATTGTTCTTATTGTTGCAATTATTATATTTAGCCAGCAATTTGGTAAAAATACAAATACTCTGGAAAGCTGCGAAGGCAGGGGTGGCAAATGCACAACAATAATAGGATGCAGTGACGGAAGAGTAATGGATGAAATTGATTGCGGTCCTCTGCAAGTTTGCTGCTTTAAGATATGGGAAAAGGAAGAATGAGCATAATTAAAACTATGAAGAACTTAAGGAAAAACAAGTCTGCTATTGAAGAAGGGGGTTTTGGCATGGTTGTTAATATAGCAATAACCATTATAGTGGGGACCCTGTTTCTTTGGCTGGCAATAAAGTTTATGGGAATGTCCTAGAGTTTTATATAACAAGATGTTTAATTCAATAAAGAGTAAAAAAGGAATGCCGGCAGCAGGTTTTGGCATTATAATAGGAATAATTCTTTTATTGGTAGCCGCAGGAATTATTTTATGGGTAGTAATAAGTTCAGCATCCAAAGCTGAGGAAAAAACACAAATTGAGCTGTGCAGGACATCCAATGTAATAAGGGTTGGCACTGAGGCAGAATATCTCAGTGGATGGGTTGATTCTCCCCTTCATTCTCCAAGAGTTTGCGGCACAATCTACAAAACAAAAAAAGAGCTGCAGCTGCCCACAAAAAAATACAAGGAGAGATATGAAGGTGAGGGACCACGGTTTAGTATGAGTGATAAAAAGTTAGCTACAGTTGCAGAGATTGCAGATATGGTCAAAAACTGCTGGTATATGTGGCTGGAAGGCTCGGATGAAAGGGTGTTTCCAGACAGATTAAGGGATTGGGGGCGTAAAGGCTGTCATGTCTGTTATATGTTTAAGTTCAAAGGTAGTAGTGGAATTTCTGTTACTGACTTAAGAAATGTTATGCATAATCTGCCCTATTTTGCTGAGGATTCTAGCGATAAATGCGCTCCCGGAGGGGGAGGGATTTTTATGTTAAGATGGGGCAGGACTACATGCCCAAGCGGATGGGAAGAAGTGAAGGAATCAAAAGTGGCTGATATGGCAGGAACGAAGTGCTGTGTAGTGAAGGATTGTGATGAGTGTGAATGTATAAATAAAGGTGGTTCATGCTCAAGTGGGTCAACAAAAGATTTCCCCTTCCGATACGACAAATGGTCTTGTCCAGAAGAAGCCCAAAAATGTTATGTAAGAGAAGAATACTATTATTCTTATTTAAGATATATAGAAAAGTATGGAGACAGAGGTGGGGGTATCCAATATATAGATATCGATGATATAGTACTTCGTGGGACAATCAATGCCCTCGAAGTTAATGCCATCTCTTTTTACAGCAGGGAGGATGATACACCTCTTATTTTGATCTCTAAATCTGATCATACAAAAGTGGTTGACTGGGGGGGATTGGATACAACAGAGTGTGAGATAAAATGAAACTTAACAAAAAATCGCAAGACGTTGGAAGATCTGTAATTTTATTAATGATAGTAATGTTAGCAGTGGTAATAGTCATGATGATAATATTCTGGGAGGGAAAAGGCGAAATGATTAATTGGATTGACAAAATCTTTGGTTAAAGCAAAATGAACAAGAAAGGCGGTCTTATTGAGTCCCCAATAGTTTTGTGGGCTATAGGCATTTTGGTGGTTATTCTTTTGCTTTGGATCATGCTGGGCCCTGAAAAGTTACTGGCAACAGCAAAGGATTTGATTTTTTCTTTTGGCGCTGGGAAAGTGCCTGTAGTTTGTTTTAAAAGGAATGGAGTAATAAAGAACCTTTTTGGAGGGCGCAGCTGAAATGAAAAATAAAAAAGCTGTGGAGTGGCAAATTATGGTTGGGCTTATCATTGCAGTTTTTGTATTTGTGATTTTAGCCTTTATGGTAAACAAATATTTGAGAGATGAAGGCTCGCAAACAAGCGGTTATTTAGATGATTATGACAATGATGGCGTGGTTGATAACTTGGATAAATGCCAATGCGATTATGGGGAAGAGGATTATGATGGATGTCCAGAAGAATGTGAATACACCATAGACCAAAAAACAGCATGTCAAGAAGCTATGAAGGATGAAAAGGAAACCGGGATACAATGCTCACCATAAAAAACAAAAAAGCTCTTGTCTTGAAAGCGCTGATAAGGATTATCATAGCGGTGATAGTCCTTTTGCTAGTGGTGATTCCGGCATGCAATATGATAAGCAAACTTTTTTTTAGCTCTGGCTCATCAATAAAGGCTTTTGAAGAGTTTGTTAACGGCATAAATGAAATGCCTCCAGACAGCAAAGAAGCGTTTTTATTGGAGTTAGGCGAAGGCATTACAATGGGCACAGGTTCTGCAATAGTTGGTTTTAGTAAAACAGGTAATTACAAGTGTGATGAGTGTGTTAAATGTGGGCCTGGAGTAGCTATGTGGAGGGGAGATATGAAAATTACCAGGCCATCAAATCCAGAATGCGCTGGGACTGCTTGCATCTTCCTTTGTGATGGGAATTTTATGATGTTGTCGGCATGTGGTGCGGGGACTGGTATTGGGGAATGTGAAGAATATATATGCATGCCTTTAAATTCAAATATAGACATTGTAGACGAAACTACGATTAAAGATAGAACTGTGCTTCCTGACGTACTCTGGCATAATGGGTTTTTGTTTTTAAATTATATACCATTTGTAAATGGACTAGAAATAAATAAAGAAAAACAAAGAACACTCTATGTCGAGAAAAATAAGGGCAATATGATTGGAGTTTGTAATCAGGAGATGTTGGATTATAATAGAGATAAGTTTGGTGAAGATAAGGACATTTGTATAAATAAAGGCTTAATATAATTAAATTAATTGAGTTCAAATAAAAATAACAACCAAAAATATTTATATACTAGTTCTATGTTTAGGGATTATGACAAAAAAGGGCTCTATGCTGGTATTTATTGCAATAATAGGGATTGTTGTAGCTGCTTTTGTTTTTTTGGCGCTGCCTAAGATAGCTGATGAGTACGCATCCGGAAAGGTTGCCCTGAAAACAGCGGCTGCCAGAGACATTGCGTTGATTTTGGATACAATATACTCAAGTTCTTATGACATTGAACTGGATTATCCCGTTGACTTGAGCGGATTTACAGTTGAGATTTCTGACAATACTGTAAAAATTTATGATACATCGCTTGGTGAATTAGACCCACTGCTTGCGCAGTATAGTTTTGTTCCTATTAAGGATGAGGCTAGTTCTACTTTACCTAGCTTTACCTTAACTGGACCAAACGGAATTTCTTTTGTAAAAACAGGAAGTGCTTTATCAATTACCTAAAAAATGAAAATATTTAGCTTTAAAAAATCGACAGAAATAATATCGAATTGGTTTTTTTTTATATTGTTTGCTGTGGCGCTAGGGGCTGCAGTTATAGTAATAGTTAATGTAGCGAATGTTTCTGTGGCAGAAGCGTCAAAAATACCTAAAGGCATTGAAGAAGAGCTGATTTTAATATCAAGATTCTATTATTCTGAAAACTGCTTTGCTTACCAGGATGGAGTTGGAAGGGTTCATACAGGGGTGATAGACTCAGATAAATTTGAGCAGGCAAATATGGACGATAAATGTTTTAAATGTTTTCCTGAAAACAATGTAAGATATGCCTATCAGTTATCATTAGAGCAAAGTCCTTCAGGGTCTTTTGGCACAGCATCAATAAAAACTTCTAATTGGGAAGAAGGCAGTTATGCAGCAAAAGAAATGGCAGAAGATGTTTTGGTTTTTTATGAGGGCAAAAAACATAACGGAAAATTAAGAATCAAGATTCAAAATGTTGAATAAAAAAGGCGGGATAGCAGCAGAGGATATGATGGGTATTCTTGTATTTATGTTTGCAATTATTATAGCTATATTAATTTTTTACGGATGCAGTGTTTCTAAAGAAAAAGCAAAATATGAAGGGCTTAAAGATTTTGAATATGATATTGAGGTAAAGAAAGCCCTTAATTTTTTTCTGGAAATGCGTGACAGTGAAGGAAGGAAGGTTTCTGATATTCTTGCTGAAGAGCAAGATGTTGGGAGTGTTGAGTCCTTAGCTAAAAACTATTTTAAGAGTAATTATTTCACTCAAAATAGCCGCAACTGGGAGCTGACGATGTGGACAGGAATGTACGAATATACTACCATAAAGGAGAAGGGTGATCTGTATACTGTTTGGGCGGAGTCTCACAATATTTATTATGAGACCTATATACCCGTCATAGATAGTGACCTAAATTCGGAAACAATGAAAGTAAGATTACACGTAGCTAAAAAACGTTATTAAAATGTTCAATAAAAAATCAACTGGATTAAAGTGGTATGTTTTGCTGATAGCTCTTTTGATAAGCATAGGAATATTACATTTTTCTATAATTAGCGCATCACCTCCAAAAGTCGGGGAGATCTCTCTTGAAATAATAGAAACCTTGGAGGAAAATCAACGCATTCCTATAATACTTGAGGACATTACAGGGCAGATAAGCGAGCATGTTATAACGAGCTTGGAGAACAACAAGATATTTGAATTGAAATCCTGGTGCGAGAATAGCGTTTACAAAAGTAAGATTGCCAGCAAAAAACAAGTATTATCTGATACAACATTTCTTGATTTTGGAGATCTGGAAGGTGAAAGTTCAAATTGCCATATTGATGAAGATGATTTAGAAGATTATTTTGAGATAATATTTGAAGCAGAATTTATTGAGTTTAGAGATGAATATTTTGAGGGTATAGGGTTGGACACTAGTGTAATATATGAATCCTCTGTTGAAAAAGATGATGAATATTTTAATTATGTAAGAACAGATAATGAATTAGAAGTTCCAATAATGTTAAAGGGGAGAAAAATTGGCAAAATTATTATGAAGCCCCATTTTAATTTTTCTGTTGATTATGAGTTTGATGATACGGGTAAAGAAGTTTGCATATTTTCTGTGGATTGCGGCGCAACTTGCTACGATGTTATGGTTAAATATTCAGAAGAAGATTACAAAATTAAAGAGTATCCTTGTGGTGAATATTTCTTTTGTGGAGTAGCTGAGGAGAGCATAGATGATTTTGGAAAAACTTATCCATGTGGGGGTTATCTTTGTGAGGACGAATGTCCTGATTGTTATTGTATTGAGGATTGGCACTTTATTGAAAGTTGTGACCCTTATGGCGTTCCACAGTATAGAACACAACAGAGAACATGCAAGCATAAAGATATCTGTCCAGACTCTATGAAGTTCAGGGAAGTATATGATTGTTGTGGATATTCTTATGAATCCTGCGATTGTGGTGGTGAACTTTGCTGTATACAATTAGGCTATTGTGAGTGTGAGGGTGCATCCCAATGCGGTGTCTGTGGCAATCCTCCATGTGATGATGAGCCGCCAAGTGATGGAAGTTCATGTGCAGGTAAATGCGGTGATTATGATGAGTATGCCAGTTGCCAGTGCGATAGTTTATGTGTCGAGTATGGTGATTGTTGCAGCGACTATTATCTAGTGTGTGGTGAGCCGCCAAGTGATGGAAGTTCATGTGCAGGTAAATGCGGTGATTATGATGAGTATGCCAGTTGCCAGTGCGATAGTTTATGTGTCGAGTATGGTGATTGTTGCAGCGACTATTATC
>DAOVKY010000099.1 GCA_030631525.1 bacterium | reverse complement strand
CTTATACAGCATTATTTATTAATCCCGTTAAATATAACGTTCTTACAAACAATTACCTTTATTCTCGTTATTGCAACACTGGTTCAGTTTGTGGAAATGGTCATTGCTAAAACAAGTCCTGCCCTTCAACAGGCATTGGGGATATTTCTTCCTCTTATTACTACAAACTGCGCTGTTCTCGGTGTGGCAACAATTAACAGTGATTCTAATCTTAGTTTTATAGAAAGCATTGTGAATGGTTTGGGCGCTGGTGTAGGTTTTACTATTGCATTGCTTCTTATGTCTGCAATAAGGGAAAGGCTGGATCTAACGGACGTGCCTGAGTGCATGAGAGGCATACCAATTGCGTTTATTATAGCTGGCTTAATGTCACTTGCTTTTATGGGGTTTACCGGTTTAGTTTCGCAATAATAAAAAGGGTGCAATATGCAAACTATTTTAGCAGCAACTCTGCTTCTTGGAGGGCTTGGCTTTGCCTTTGGTCTTGTACTTGGCTATGCGGCAGAAAAATTCGCTATAAAAATTGACCCAAAAATAGAAAAGGTTTTTGAAGCTCTTCCTGGGGCAAATTGTGGCGCTTGTGGATTTACAAGCTGTATGGAACTTGCGCGAGCGATTGTTGAGGGAAAAGCAAAAGCATCTGCATGCCTGCTTATAAAGAAAAAACAAAAACAAATAGATCAAATCTCAAGAATACTTGGCAACGAATAAATTAAAACCTGTTCCCCCAAAATGCCCAACGAAGGCAATAGTAAAAGAGCTAACCGTTATATATAACACCTGAAAGTGTACGAAGACAAATTGCAGTAATACAAAAATGTCATAAGATGTGTCCTGTATAATTCTAGCCCACTGACCACCGTAAGTCAGGATGTCTCGCAGCTTCAACCTCATCTAGCCTTGATAAAGAAGTCTTGCATGGTGCATTTATAACCTTCTCTGGAGTGTTTTCTATCTCTTGCGTTATTTTGACCATTACATCTATGAATTCATCCAGCATTTCTTTTGTCTCTGTTTCTGTTGGTTCTATCATTAATGCCTCTTCCACGATCAAAGGGAAATACATTGTTGGAGGATGTATGCCATAATCCAAGAGCCGTTTTGCAATATCCAGTGCTCTTACTCCTTTTTTCTTAAACCGTTGTGCAGATAAAACAAATTCATGCATGCAATTCCTGTCATATGATACATCAAAATGATTCTTCAATTTATATAACAAATAATTTGCATTAAGCACAGCATTCTCACTAACATCTCTAAGACCATCTGGCCCAAGCATTCTGATATATACATATGCCTTCAATATTACCAGGAAATTACCATAGAATGAGTGCATCCTGTCTATTGATTTTGGGCAATTGTACTCAAAGTAGTAATTATGCTCCTTATTTTTCTCTATTAGAGGTACTGGTAAATATGGCTTCAGGTGTTCCTTACACGATATTGGACCTGAGCCTGGACCACCGCCGCCATGAGGTGTTGAAAAGGTTTTATGAAGATTATAGTGCATTATATCAAACCCCATATCACCTGGCCGCACAATACTGAGTATTGCGTTCATATTCGCGCCATCATAATATAACAGCCCGCCCTTTGAATGCATGATCTCAGATACTTCCAGAATATGCTCTTCAAACAGGCCTAATGTGTTTGGATTGGTTAACATAAGACACGCAACTTTCTCGTCAACAACATCCCTTAAGGATTCTACATCAATATTCCCCCTATTATCAGATTTAACCTCAACCACTTCATAACCACACAATGCAGCACTGGCAGGATTTGTTCCATGCGCCGAATCTGGAACTATCACCTTCAGCCTGTTTTCTTTTTTATCCTTAAAATATGCCTTTATCATCATCATTGCTGTAAGTTCGCCCTGCGCGCCAGCAGCAGGCTGCATACACGTTTTTGCCATACCACCAATCTCTGAAAGGAGCTCGTCCATATGATAAAGAATGTGTAATGCCCCCTGAGATAACTCTTCTGAGACAAGAGGATGAACGCATCTAAAATCTATGAACTCTGCTAATTCTTCATTAATTTTTGGATTATATTTCATTGTACAAGAACCAAGAGGATACAGTTCAGAATCAACACTAAAATTATTCTTCGAAAGCTTTGTAAAATGTCTTATAATTTCTAACTCTGTAAGCTGCGGCAGGTTAGCTTCTTTCTTCCTGATGAACTTTCTGGGAACTAGTTCTGAAATATCCTGCTCAATTACATCACACATCGGCAAAGTGTAGCCTCTTCTTCCTTCTTTCCCAAGTTCAAATATTGATTTTTCCTTCACTGTCAGTCTCCTGTTTACAGTCTATTTTACATGCCCCATATCTTCTGGAGAATAATTGGATAAACCTTAAGAAGATTGTCTCCATATAATATGGATAAAATTGCTCCAAGAACAATATATGGACCAAATGGTATCGCAGTCCCTCTTCTACGATTCAACTGATGAATCAAGCTTTTAACTGGAACTATGAAATAAAGCTGCATTTTCGTGAGTCCACTACTCTTTCTTTTTATTCTCTTAAGTGCCGTACCTGTTCTTTCTATCGCTATTATAATGAGAAAACTTACTCCAAAAAATGCACCTGCAAGAAATGATATAAAAAGAGTCATTAAAGTATATTGCCATCCAATAAATGCTCCTATCATTGCTATTAATTTGATATCCCCTCCTCCCATTGCCTCCTTTTTAAAAATAAACCAGCCAAAAAAAGCAACACATGTAAGACTTAAACCGCCAAAAAAAGCACCTCCTAAGGATCTTAGGAAAGCTTCAAGATTTGATGCTGAATTCATTAATGGAGGATAGAGAAAACTTATTAAAAGCCCGAACACAATTCCAAAAAGAGAAAAGAAATCAGGAATAAGCATCCACTCAATATCTATAAAAGAAACAACTATAAATACTGCAAAAAGAAGTGAATATATAAAGAATCTGATACTAATGCCGAATTTAAAATACAATAACAGTAATAGTACTCCTGTAAGAAGCTCAACAATAAAATACTGGGCAGATATTCTCTCCTTACAAAACCTGCACCTGCCTCTAAGTAGAATATAGCTTATTAATGGAACATTATCGAACCATTTTATACTCTTAGAGCATCTTGGACACAGGGATGGAGGCGACACTATGGACTTTTGCCTGGGAATTCGATAGATACATACATTTAAAAAACTACCTATACATAAACCAAATATTAGAACAAAAAAAATTATCATTTATTAATTAGTAATTAAAGAATTAAAAATTGACTGGAAATTAGAAATTGGAAATTAGGAATTTTCTTTTACCTCGTCTAGAGATTTATCTTTAGAAGACTTCTTTTCTTCTTTTTCCTGCTTATTGTCAGATTCCTTTAGACTTAAACCTATCTTCCTTCCCTGTAAATCAATTTTAACTATTCTAGCAGTGATTCTCGCGCCAATCTCATATTTCTTCTCTAAATTTTCTCCTTCTGACAGTTCTGAAACGTGAATCAAACCTTCTACTCCTTGCTCAAGCTCAACAAAAATGCCAAACTTAGTTATCTTTATTACTCCACACTCTACATCCATCCCATCTTTATATTTATCAGATAACTCTTCCCAAGGATCAGATGTAAGCTGTTTTACACCTAGAGATATTTTTCTATTATCAGAGTCTATAGATAACACAACAACTTCTATCTCATCATCTTTCTTAAACATTTTCGACGGATCATTTGCTCTCGTAGACCATGATAAATCCGAGATATGTACCAGACCATCTATCCCATCTTCTATTTCAACAAACACGCCATAATCAGTTATGTTTCTAATTCTGCCTTTAATCTTTGCTCCAACAGGATATTTTTCTTCTATCTTTTCCCATGGATTTGCTTCTAACTGCTTTATCCCTAAAGAGATTTTTTCCTCTCCCTTTTCAAGACTTAAAACAATAGCTTCTACTACATCTCCCATATTTACAACCTCAGAGGGATGCATAATCTTTTTAGTCCATGACATCTGAGATATATGCATTAAGCCCTCTATTCCTTCTTCTAATTCAACAAAAGCCCCATAAGCAGTAATATTCACTACTTTTCCCTTAACCTTTGAACCAATAGGATATTTTTTATCTATGTCTAACCATGGATTGGTAGCTTTCTGCTTTAGACCAAGAGATACTCTATTCTTTTCTTTATCAATTGAGAGAATCATAACTTCTATCTCCTGCCCGAGAGAAAGCACATCTGAAGGATGCGATATGCGCCCCCATGATATATCTGTTATATGAAGCAATCCATCGATTCCTCCAAGGTCAACAAATGCTCCAAAATCCGTTATGTTTTTAATGAATCCTTTTCTAATCTGTCCTTCCTTTAGCTCTTCAAAAAGTTTTTCTCTAT
>DAOVKY010000033.1 GCA_030631525.1 bacterium | reverse complement strand
CCTGTTCCAAATAGGTGTAGCTGCTTCCTTTATGTACTCCTCCCATAATAAGAATAATTGGAGATGGGCTATTTTCAATTGCTGCTTTAGTGGCGTCAACATTTGTAGCCTTGGAGTCATTAATAAATGTAACATTATTTATCTTATTAACAAATTCTGTTTTATGAGGCAAGCCAGTGAACTTAGTTAAAGTGGTTTTTATTGTTACTGGATCAATTTTGAATATAGATGCCACGCATATAGCTGCAAGCATATTTTCCAGATTGTGTGTGCTTTTTATCCTTAATTCATTAAGTCTGCATATCTCATTCTCCTCCGCATCAGGCCTCATTGAGATTTTCCCGTCTTTAACAAAAGCGTTACATGTTTGAATTTTTCTACTAAAAAACAAAACACGTGCTTTTGTTGTATTCTCAAATTTAGACACTATAGGATCGTCATAATTCAGAATAGTGAAATTCTTAGCAGTTTGGTTTTTAAAAATTAATGACTTTGCACGTGTATAATTCGCCATATTTTTGTATCTATCAAGATGATCAGGTGTAATATTTAAAACTAAAGAAATAAATGGGCAAAATTTGTGAATAGTTTCCAGTTGGAAGCTGCTGATTTCAGCAACAATGATGTCAGATTTTGATAAGGATTCAACTTTTTCAGACAGAGCAGTTCCTATGTTCCCAGCAACAATGGCATTGTAGCCTGCTTCTTTAAGCATATTCTTAATAAGGATAGTTGTTGTTGTTTTTCCGTTTGTACCAGTTATGGCAATGATTTTTGCAGGAGAGAACCACGATGCAAACTCTATTTCACTCACTACTTTAATATTCTCTTCCTTTGCTTTGCGAAGAACGGGAATATCCGGAGGAATGCCAGGGCTTAGTATTATAAGATGCTTGTTTTTGCAAACATTATCTGAATGCCTGCCTATTTCTACTTCAATACCTATGCTAGTAAGAATATCTTTGCTTTTTTTAATAGCGTCATTATAAGAACTGTCACTCACAAAGACGTCTGCGCCCATTTTCTTAGCTAGCTTTGCAGCAGCAAGACCGCTTTTCCCAAGACCGAGAACAGTGATAGATTTGTTTTTTATATCCACCGTTTTGCAATTAACTGGATTGAGTTGTTAGGGTTTTAGAATGCTCTAATTCTGCTCCAATTTTTTCAGCTAAGAACATTTTTAAGAGAGATTGATATGGCACATCTCTTTTATTTGCAAGAAATTTGAGTTCTTCTAACATTATTTCTGAAAACCTGATAGAGATGGTTTTAACAGATGGTTTCAAATTAGATAGAATAATCTTCTTGCCTTTTTCCCAATCAATATAGTCAGTTGAATCATGGCTGCTCCAAAATTCTCTTTCTTCATCTTCATTTTTGAATTTTAATTTATTTTTCTTCATGCGGTGTTAGCTCTTTACGTTTGGCTTCATCGAAATTTTTAACTGCTCTTATTGTTTCTTGAAATGGTGATACATCTCTGATGATACACATGCCAGGCAATGTTTCTCCAGTGGCTCGATTGGGAACATAAGCGGATACGATTCCTATAATGACAATTCCTCCTTTTGTAGGTAAGAAGAATGAAGGACCACCACTTACGCCATTTATTGCAACCCCATCTACAAGATAAGCTTCTTCTTTTTTAAGCCAAGCACTTGCTCTTCCTGAAAAAAGACATAAATTTGTTGAACCTAAAATAGCGGGAAATCCTAACCATCCTATTTCGTTCGCTATTTTTAAAATTTTGCCTTCAGTGATTAGTTTGATAGCTTCATCTGGAAAAGGGATTTTCGTATTTACAAAAAGGATGGAGGCTGTATCTTTTTTTGTATTATTAAATATAACTCGATCTTTTGCTCTTAAAAATACCGTTTTTTGAGACGCATAATGAAAAATTCTTATACCTTCTTCCCAATAGGAAGCATGATTTATTACATGAGAAGCGGTTGCAATGCTTACCATCTTGCTATCAGTAGATTTTGTAAGTAAAAACCCAGTTCCTGAACCTTGAGGGGTCGATATTTGCACAATATGAGGCTGTATTGTTTCTATAGCTTCTTGCCATTTCATCATAATAGACATCCCTTAATTATTAGCATCAATCAATAGCCAAACTTACTTTCTACTTCAGCACAATCTTAATTCTTCGTATTGTTTCATAGAGTCACTTGTCAGAGACTGTCAGAGAAATTTTTATATATCATTCTCAAAAATAATCATCGTTTCCATACGATATGTCCATTCACATTATTTTTTTCAAAAACCTCAAGAATTTCTGTGCAGAAATTTAGAAGATTTTTATTTTTTTGTTTTTTAGCAAGTTCATATAATCTAATAAACATTTTCTTGCCTGTTTCTGTCTGTTTAAAATTCTTTTTTAAAAAATTGTGTTGAGCACAAAGCGTCTGACCGTTTTCGATAATAGCTTTTCCGCCTAAATCTTTTGGTTTTATATGGTCAACGTGTAATTCAACTCCATCTTTTTTACTTTTTCCACAAATAACACATTTATAATTATCTCTTTTGAGAATTTGTTTTTTCTGCTCTAATGTAAAATCTTCTAAGTTTTTATTACGCACATATTCTGGAGCGTATTTATACACTCCTTTCGCTATTTTAATTAAAAATCCTTCTTGTGAAAGTTTTCTAATGCCTCTATCAGGATCTCTAAAATTTTCCCCTGTTCGTTTTTTGTATTCCTCTGTTACCCAATCTACGACTTCAGGATGTTCAATGTTTCTATTTGGATTGCTTGTAAAATATTCAATCAACAAATCTTTTTGTGATATTGGTTTCATTTAGATACTGCTCCTTTCGTTTCGTTAATAATCCTTTTTTCAGCTATTTTGCAATAATTGCTATCAATTTCTACTCCTATCCCAATTCTTTGATTATTAATTGCTTCAATTAGCGTTGTGCCACTGCCTAAAAAAGGGTCAAAAATAACATCCCCTTTGTAACTAAATAATTTAATTGCACGATATGGTAATTCGCGAGGAAAAGGAGCAGGATGCCCGATTTTCTTTTTGCTTTCTCCTGAAAATGTCCATAATCCATTTGTCCATTCCATGAATTCTTTTTTTGTCATATCTGATATTTTAGAGCCATTTGTCTTTTTCCATTGTTCTTTATAAAGCACTAAAATTAATTCAACAGGTGCTATTACATAGGGCGCAGCTGCCTTTAACCATGACCCCCAAGCTGTTCTTCTGGATATATTTCCTTCATTCCACACTATAGTTGAATGATATTTCCATCCAATATCTTGCACAAGTTTTGTAATATCCGCACCTACACTTTTTTGTCCGCCCTTGTTTTTGTCTAACGGAATGTTCAATAAAAGACGTGCTTGAGGATTACTCCATTTATAGCAATTTAAAATCCATTGTTTAGTAAATCTTAAATATTCCTCATATTCAAGTCCATCATTACTAGAATTATAATCAATTCCTAGGTTATATGGTGGAGAAGTAACAGTTAAATCTATAAATTCTTTATCAAATAATTCAGAATTTGTTACATTGTTTTGAAAAACAACACTACTTTTTGTTCTAAAAACTGCATTTCTATAAGCAGCAATACCTTCACTTATTCCACAAATTTCGTTAAATTTTTTGTATTCTAGTTGATAATTCTCTATTTTTTTCATAACTAATTAATCTCAGATTTTTCTACTTCAGCACATTCTTAATTCTTTGCATGGCTTCTTGGAGGCGCTTGTCAGAGACTGTAAGGGAAATTCTTATGTAGCCTTCTCCATATTTCCCATAAGAAGAGCCTGCAGCAACAACAACTGAAGCCTTCTCAAAAAGCATTGTGGCAAAATCAATTGAACTTTCTCCATTCAGTGTGGGTATCCATAAATAAAATGTCCCATTAGGAGGGATGTAAACCCAGCCTATTGAATTTAAAGTGTCAACAACAAATCCACGTCTTTTTTCGTAGATATTCAGCATTTTATCTATGTTTTGTGTTTCGCTTTCCAATGCCTTTATTCCTGCGTATTGAACAGCATTGAAAACACCTGAATCTACATTTTCTTTAACCTTTGATATTGCTGCTATTATATCAGGATTTCCCATAGCCATACCTATACGCCAGCCTGTCATATTGTATGGTTTTGATAGAGAGTTAAGCTCAATTCCAACATCCTTAGCGCCTTCAACAGAAAGAAAACTGAGTCTTTCCTGTTTGTTAAATACAATCTCGCTGTATGGGTTATCATGGCATATTGCAATGTCATAGGTCTTTGCGAATTCTACTAATTCCCTGAAGAATTTTTTACTGGCAACTGCTCCTGTAGGGTTATTTGGGTAGTTAAGATAAAAAGCCTTTGCCTCTCTTGCAATATCAGAGGATATATCTGAAAGAACTGGAAGAAAATTATTTTGTTCCAGTATTGGGACATTATAAGGTTTTGCCCCAGCCAGAAAGATATTGGCTCTATAGGCAGGATATCCTGGGTCTGTCATAAGCACAGTATCCTGCGGGTCCACAACAGCCATAGCAAAATGATGCACACCTTCCTTTGAGCCTATTAAAGCTATAATTTCTTTGGCAGGATCAAGCTTTACCTGATATCTTTCTCTGTACCATTTGCTTACAGCTTCCCTGAATTTAAACATGCCTTTTTCTTCATCTGTAGGATAACAGTGATTTTCCGGGATATAAGCAGTCTTGCACAATTCATCAATTATAGGTTTTGGAGTTGGCTCAACAGGGTCTCCAATTGCAAGGCTTATAACATCTGTTCCATCAGCCCTTGCTTTTGCAATCTTGTTGCGCAATTCCATAAACAGATATGGTGGAATATTATCTAGTCTTTTAGCTGTTTTCATAAACTAGTTCTCCCTTGTATATTATTTGAGCATCTCCTTCCAAAAAGACATCAGAAAAAGCACCTTTGTTATAATGCAGATTAACCTTTAAGCTGCCGCCTTTAACTTTAACTGAGATAGGCATTCTCTTTACCTTGCCAATAGCATAAGAAATCGCTCCAGATGCAACTGCACCTGTTCCGCAAGCATAAGTTTCTCCTTCAACACCCCTTTCATAGGTTCTCATATTAAGAGAATCATTATTATTAATAGAGACAAAGTCAACATTTGTTCCTCTTGGGGAGAAATATTTGTGGTAACGGATAAGGGCACCTAAAGAAGCAACGTCAACATTCTCAATATTATCAAAGTGCAAAATTGTATGAGGCACGCCAGTATCTATGTAATGAACAGTTTGGTTCTTCCCGTTAACCTCAAGCTGTATATTAAGCTTCATATCACAGAGATTACTCATTTTTAAGCGGATATTGTTGTTAGCAGCTTCTGCCTCAATTATTCCTGCAATTGTTTCAAAGCATGTTCTTTTTGAAACCAGTTTCAACTGTTGCGCAAACCTGGCAATACAGCGTGCACCATTGCCGCACATTTCAGCCTCAGTGCTGTCAGCATTTATTATCCGCATTTTGAAATCAGCCTTTTCAGAATTTTCTAAAAGCAGAACTCCGTCTGCTCCGATTCCGAATCGTCTTTCGCAAACATGTTTTGAAAAAGCATGCACATCTTCTATAATTTTATCCCGATTATCAACCACAATAAAATCATTGCCTGTTGCGCACATTTTAGTGAATTTAATAATACTCATAAACAAATCTTATATCAAAAAATCTTATTAAACACAACACTCCCTTTCTTGACAGCACTGTCAATGGTGTGCTAGTTTACTGCTATTATGAAGATCAGGTTGCAAAAAGTTCTTGCAGACGCCGGTATTGCATCAAGAAGGGCATGTGATAAACTGATTGGTGAAGGGCTTGTAAAGGTAAACAATCAGGTTGTTACAACTCCTGGGCTAGGCGTCAATCTGGAAAAGGACAGAATTACTTATAAAGGAAAATCTATAAAATTAGAGAAAAAATTCTATATTATGGTAAACAAGCCAAAGGGATATATTTGCACCAACTCTGATGAAAAAGGAAGGCGAAGGACAATAGATATTGTCAAAGATATCCCCGCAAGGCTTTATACAGTTGGCAGGCTTGACTGGGATGTGGAGGGATTGATAATCCTTACAAATGACGGGGATTTTGCATATAAACTCACGCATCCGAAACATCATGTTCCAAAAACATATATTGTAAAGATCAAAGGCTCTATAGAATCAAAACATGTTGCGAAGATTTTTTCAGGTATTTATGTAGACGGAAAAAGAACACAACCTGCAAAAGCAGAAATATTAAAAACTTCCAGGCAGATCTCGCATGTAAGACTAACCCTGTTTGAAGGCAAAAAAAGAGAAATAAAACGTATGTTCTTTCAACTGGGATATAGAGTTTATCATATTAAGAGAATTTCTATAAATGGACTTAAACTTGGAAATCTACAGCCAGGAAGATATCGGAATTTAAGGGATTATGAGATAAAAAGACTTATGCGCCTGTAGTTCAGATGGATAGAACGACAGATTCCGGATCTGTAGGTCGGGGGTTCGAATCCCTTCAGGCGTACTACGTTCGTAGCCATCCATTATTTGTCCATTTCTTCATATCAATAAACGATTGGTCTGGATATTTTAATTTTTTTAATCTGTTCATAGTTTCTGGGCTTAGAGGTTTTGTTTCCGCATTTTTAACTGCTTGGTCAATATATTCTTTTTTATCCATTCCTAAGATGATTGATGTTACCCCATTGTTTGATAATACAAACTTTATAGCCAAGTCAGATAGTGATTTAATATCTTCATTTATAAAAGGATTATATTTCTCTATGTGTTTTAGAATTGAATTTAATTCTGATGAAATGCGAAATCTTTTATCAGTAAGAATACCTTTCATAAGCGCAGATCTTACAATTATGCCTACGTTCTGTCTTTTTGCCATAAAAATAATATTTTCTGTCTGTTGCTCAATCAGGTTATATGCTATTTGCAGAGTATCAAACACTTCTTTTCCCAGAGCTGCTTTTGGCGTATCAATACCATAAGTGGATGCGCCAATTAATCTTACTTTCCCCTGCTTTTTAAGCTTACATAAAGCATTTAAAACGTCGTTGCAATAGAGTTTTTTATCAGCTTCGTGTATTTGCAATATATCAATATAATCTGTTTTTAATAACTTCAGGCTTCTATCGATACTATTATTAATTTTCTTTTCAATTACTGATTTTGAAGGAAGCGCACCATCTTCCAGAATCAATGCTAATTTTGTCCCAATTACTACGTTGTGTCTTTTGCCATTTAACGCCT
>DAOVKY010000085.1 GCA_030631525.1 bacterium | reverse complement strand
GATTAATCTGGATAATGCAGTGGCAGTTATAAAAATAAAATTCCCCCTTTGAAGGGGGATTCAGGGGGATGTTAATGACGCAAATTAATCTATGGAAAAGGACTCACCTCTGCGGACATGTGAGCAAAAAAGATGTTGGGCAGCGGGTTGTTGTAATGGGATGGGCGAGAAAATTACGCGACCATGGAGGTGTGCTGTTTATTGATCTTGCGGATAGAGAGGGGATTGTACAGATTATATGCAACCCTGAGGTCAATGCAAAGACACATAAGATAGCAAGTAGTATAAGGAACGAATGGGTTATTGCAGTAAGCGGAGAAGTAAAAAACAGAACTTCTGACACAATCAATCTTGGTATTCCAACCGGAGAAATAGAGATATTCGCAGAAGAGATAAAGATATTTTCTAAATCAAAGGCATTGCCGTTTGAAATTGCAGATAATATAGACACAGCAGAGGATATAAGATTAAAATACAGGTATCTTGACCTGCGCCGACCCTCTATGTTGAAAAATTGGATTGTAAGGCATAAGGTATGTAAGACAACAAGAGATTACCTGTCGGAGGAGGGATTCATAGAGATAGAAACACCTATACTTACAAAAAGCACTCCTGAAGGAGCAAGGGATTATCTTGTTCCAAGCCGCATTAATCCCGGTAAATTTTTCGCTTTGCCTCAATCCCCGCAGGTATTTAAACAGATTCTAATGGTTGCCGGAGTGGATAAATATTTCCAGATCGCTAAATGCTTTAGAGATGAAGATCTTCGGGCTGACAGACAGCCTGAATTCACTCAAATAGACATAGAGATGTCATTTGTGAATGAAGAGGATATCTATAAACTAACAGAATGTCTGGTGTCTCGTATTTTCAGCGAAGTTTTGAATAGAAAAGTAAAAACCCCTTTTAAAAGATTTACATACAAGGATGCAATGGACACATATGGAACTGACAAGCCTGACATCCGGTTCGGGCTTGAGTTTGTAGATCTTGGAGACGTTTTTAAAAACACCTCATTTAACGTGTTTAAAAAGGTTATTGAAAATGGGGGGCAAGTAAAAGCAATAAACATTAAAGATGGGGCTCAGATTTCATTGAAAGAAATAGAAAATCTCACTTCAATTGCATGCGCAGGTGGTGCAAAGGGAATGGCATGGATAAGGGTCTCAGAAGATGGAATGAAATCTCCTATAATTAAGTTTTTTAAAGAAGATGAGATTAACCCGCTTTCAAAGAAAATGCATGCGGAAGCTGGTGATCTGCTTGTATTTGTTGGCGATACTCCGGATATTGTTGCTAATTCATTAAAAGATGTGAGAAACTATGTCGGGAAAAAGATGGGTCTTATACATGATGACAAATTTGAATTTGCCTGGGTCACAGATTTTCCATTACTAAAATGGAATGAAGAAGAGGAAAGGTTTCAGTCAGAGCATCATCCCTTTACAGCGCCCAGGGAAGAAGATATTCCATTACTTGATACTGCTCCTGAGAAAATAATGTCCAGATCTTATGATCTAGTGTTAAACGGAGTTGAAATATGTGGCGGTAGTATAAGGATCCACTCAAGAGAGATACAGGAAAAAGTTTTTAAGCTTTTGAAAATTGATAGGGGAGAGGCAGAAAAAAGATTTGGTCATTTGCTTGAAGCGTTTGATTATGGAGTTCCACCGCATGGAGGCATTGCTTCTGGGCTGGATAGGCTTATAATGCTTATGACTGGAAGTAAGTCAATTAGAGATGTGATTGCATTTCCTAAAACTCAAAAGACGGCTTCTCTCATGGATGGCTCTCCATCAGAGGTGGCTGAAAATCAGCTGAAAGAACTGCACATTAAACTATTAAAAGACGATGAATAAACCAAAATCCAATATTGCTAAGAAAAAGAAGTTATTGTATCGCTGGCTGCTTGGAATAGTAGTATACTTTGCGCTTGTAGGTTCATTAATTCCCGCTATTAAAGTACATAGAATAAACATTAAAGAATCAGATATTGCTAAACACGACATTTTTTCTCCCTGTAACTTCCCTGTTGTAGATAAAGAAAAAACTGCCATTGCCCAGCAGGAAGCTGTGCGCAAGGTGAAACCTGTTTATGATATAGACACTAAAATAGACCAAGATAGAAGAAAAACATTATATCTATTCTTTAATAAAATAGAGAGTCTTTCCCAGTTAAAGGACAAGACACCAGAATATGAGATTAAAATACCCGGACAAATTGCAGGAATTAAATTATCTACTAAGTCAATAAAATCGTTTGTTGAGTATTATGACAAAAAACTGGAGAAAAAAACCAGAGATATTCTTGCAAACCTGTTTTCAGCGGGTATTGTTAAACACAGGAAGGAGATTACTGGAGATTTCAAGGAAGTTTTCTTAAAAGACGTACATTCTGATACAAGTCGGGAAGTACCTGCAAACAATATAATCTCTATGGAGAATATAGATGTCGTTATCCAGTCAAGTGTTGAGAAAAATATTAAGAATAGAAAATGGCTAAAACCAATAAGCAAGCTCATTAAGGCTCTTATTGTTCCAAACACATCTTACAATCGCATAGAAACAGAAAAGGAAAAAGAACGAGCTCTTAAGAATACTCCTCTGCAATATAAAATGATATCTAAAGGAGAAAGCATAATAAGAAAAGGAGAAAAAGTCACAAAGAAGCAATCAGAGCATATAAGTGCCTTAAACCAGTTTTTGGGGAAATCCCACCTTAACTGGCTTAAACAGTTTGCAGGTGTATGTCTTTCCTTCCTTGTAATCATCTTTATCCTGGATATATACATTAATAGATTCCTGCAACATATACTTTCGAATATTACCTCGCTGGCTATTGTCAGCTTAGTTACCATAGGCTTTGTAGCTATTAACAAAATCATTCTTACTTTTTCTATATCTCCATATCTAATTCCAACAGCTGCAGCGGCAATCATGCTGACTATATTACTTAATGTTGAGATAGCCTTTATAATAAATCTGGCGCTCTGTATTTTTGTTGGAATAGCTACGGATTATAAGTTCGATTATTTCTTTGTTGCAATGGTTGGCGGAATAACTGCTATATTCTGCAGCACTCAGACCAAGCGGCGAATTGATATAATAAAAATTGGTTTTATAGTTGGCTTGGTAAATGTAGCAACAATAATAAGCATAGATCTGCATAAGGGAATAATTTTGGGCATGATGTTTGAACACATTAAATGGGGCTTTGCCAACGGCATTGTCTCATCATTCATTGCTGCAGGGTTTCTGCCAATACTGGAGCACTCATTTAATATCCCAACTGACGCAAAACTGCTGGAATTACTTGACCTTAATCAGCCTGTCCTTAAACAGCTCTCCAAAGAAGCGCCTGGCACATATCAAAGCTGTCTTGCTGTTGGAACTCTTGCAGAAGCTGCCGGTGACAGTATAAAGGCAAACTCTTTACTTGCTAAAGTCGCATCTTATTATCACGACATAGGAAAAATTAAAAAGGCCTCATATTTTATTGAAAACCAAATTCAGAACAAAAATATACATAATAAAATAACTCCGATTATGAGCAACCTCGTATTGATCTCTCATGTAAAAGACGGTGTTAAAGCCGCAAAAGAAGCGAAGCTTCCTAAACTTATAATTGATATCATTGAGCAGCATCACGGTACAACTCTGACCTCTTTTTTCTTTCAGCGCGCATTGGAAAACGACAACCATAACTCTGTAAAGGAGGAAGATTTTCGCTATCCTGGACCAAAACCACAGACAAAGGAAGCTGCGGTTGTAATGCTTGCAGATTCTGTTGAAGCTGCCTCCAGAACATTGCAGGAGCCAACTTCAACCAGAATTAAGACCATGGTTGGGAAAATCATAAACAACAAATTTAGCGACCATCAACTTGATGAGAGCACTTTGACTTTAAAAGATCTGAGCAAGCTTGCTAAAAGCTTTACACATATCTTGATAAGCATGTTTCATTCAAGAATTGAATACCCGGATCCAACTGGAAGCAATGAAAGTAGAGATAACCAATCTTCAAAAAAAGACAAAAATAAATAACAGTTTGATTAGAAAAGCTATTTTACACACCTTAAAAAGCGAAAGGTGTCCTCAAGACACTTACGTCAGTGTTGCCGTTGTAGCGGATTCTAAGATAAAACAGCTGAATGCAACATACAGAAAAAAAGAATCCGTTACTGATATTCTGGCATTTCCAATGCATGAGAAAGAATTTCCACAAATATGCAAGAATATACTTGGAGAGATCGTCATATCCGCAGAATCAGCTGAAATACAGGCAGAAAACATGAATATTACCTTTGATGAGGAAATGATACGTCTGTCAGTACACGGAACATTACATCTGCTTTCTTATACAGATACATCTATCCATGATGCGAGAAAGATGACAACTCGCCAGGAACAGCTGGTAAAGGAGCTAATATGAAGCGTAAAAGAAACCTGTTGGACAGCTTTAGCAACGCTATTGAAGGGTTTATATATACTATAAAAACTCAAAGAAATATGAGGATCCATTTTTTAATAGCTGCTATCGTATTGATGATTAGTTTCTTTCTTAAGATTACCAGAATTGAATTTATCATTCTGTGCTGTACCGTAACATTGGTTTTAATTGCGGAGATGCTTAATACTGCTATTGAATTACTCATAGATATATTTACAAAAGAATATCATCATTTGGCAAAAATCATAAAAGATATCGCCGCAGGCATAGTTTTTGTATGTTCTTTGAATGCTATTCTTGTAGGCTATCTGATCTTAATTTATGCATTTCAATCGCCTCTAAAATCAATCATAGATAAAACAAAAAGTTCACCATATCATATTACATTTATTGTTTTAAT
>DAOVKY010000115.1 GCA_030631525.1 bacterium | reverse complement strand
TTGGTCAAAGCCAATTTTTTCTTCTCTCAGTAATCCTTTTTTAACTAATTCTTTATAAGTAATTCTCATTACCAATTAAAAATATTTTTGATTGAGAAAAAATGTTTTAAAAAAAATCAAAGGGATTAAACTCGCTTTTATTTTTGGCTCTTATGCTAAAGGAAAAGAGGACTCTCTTTCTGACATTGACTTAATGGTTATTGGCAGACCAACTGAAGACGAATTAATCTCAGAGATTTTAAAAGTCGAAAAAAAGCTTAGTCGAGAAGTTAATTATCATATTTTCTCTCTGGCTGACTGGAAAAAGAGAATTAAAGGAGACAATTCATTTTTAAAAAACATTTTGTCTCAAGCAAAAATATTTTTAATTGGTAATGAGAATGAGTTATAAAGAATTAGTTAAAAAAGGATTACTGAGAGAAGAAAAAATTGGCTTTGACCAAATAGATAAGGTTTTAGAAAAAGCTTATCGAAATATCAAGAGCGCTAAGACTCTTCTTAAAGATAATGACGAGGAAGGAAGCTTCCAATTCGCTTACCAAGCCATGCTTTTAGCAGGAAGAGCATTGGCTTTTTCTTATGGATTAAGACCTCGCACTATTGGATCCCATAAAATAATAATAGATTTCGCCGAAACAGTAATAGGAAGAGAATATAAAATTTTAGTTAGGAAATTTGATAAAGCAAGGAGAAAAAGACATTACTTAATTTATGGAATAGGATTAGTCATTTCCGAAACTGAAGCAGCAAATGCTATTAGGTCGGCTGAAGAATTTTTAAGAATAATCAAAGAAATCATTCAGAGAAGAGATCCCCAAGGGAAGTTGATTTAGGGAGGGTTCTTTAGAGATTCGCAGAGAATCTTCGAATTGCTGGAAGAAAAAGCAAAAATGTTTTTTAGTAAGGAATATTTGATATGAATATTTGTGAATGCGGATGTAGCAATATGCCTGCGAAAAGATCGCTTTTTGATTTTGATCTTACAACCATACCTAAACTATGCCAGAGATTATGGATTGCTGTTTCCTAAAGATATTGACTTTGCAATAGATACCTTACTCAAGGCAAGTTATTTTGATTCTCATTGGGACGAGAGTTCTCTGCGGGATTTAGTCTGCTATTATCTCTTTTATCCAAGCATTGTAGCACAACAATATGAGTCTGATGCTTATGGTTTTTATCCATTTTGTCATTTTGTTGAAAGTTTACATAAGATGAATATTGGAAAGTATGGCGACAATCTTCAAATTCTTCACGCTGGTTGTGGTTGCGAAGAAACAGCTCTCTGCGGTTATAAGATGGTAGAAAATCTTTTTGGGACAGAAAATTTAGCTTCTTTTGAAGTAATAGATATTTGTTCCATTCCTGTGAAAAGAATCAGGAAGTTTAACGAACTAAGCCGCTTTGTTCCACAGGGTATTAAGTTTGAAGCAAAGATGCAAGATATTGGTCGCATGGTTCCTGAAACGTCTTACGATGTTATTATAACTGATCGTCTCATAAGCACTTCACCACAAAAAGAATACTGCTTACGCATCGTTAATAGTTTTCGTAAGCTTATTAAAGACGACGGGATAGTCATCACGACTGTTGATGCAGAAAGCGGAGAAGCCTTATCTGAAACACCTCAACTTTCAGGAGAGATATGTTACGATTATTTCTGTCATCGCTATGGTAAGACAGACAATGGGCGTGATGCAAAGATTGGATTGACTAAACAGCAGTGGGACGAATTTACATCGCGGTATTTTCAGGAAGGAGACGTGAAGTATTCAAGCGATAATTTTAGCTGGTTTCTGAGAAGTGTGAATGATATCGTAAATCTTTTTCATGACGGAGGATTTAGCAGGCTAAAAATTAAGAGATTATGCTTAAAAAGCGGTATTTCGTATGAAGATGTGGATTTAAATGGCAAAAATCTAGGAAATGTTGAGGGATCTTTTATAGTATGTGCTATGAAGTGAATAAACATTTATGCCGACAAGTGTGCATAAAAGACGAGATTGCTTCACCTTCGGTTCGCAATGACTGGAGAAAGATTATTTGAGAAAATGACCAAAGAAGACTTCTCTTTTTTTGATGCCGATAACCTTGTTGATGGTAATCTTAAACTTGTTTTGGTGGAAAAAAGGACTGCAAAACCCGAAAAAGGCTATTTCCCATGTTACGTTTTTGAAATGAGAGATGTTAATACTGGTGAAAAGATGGGAACGATTAATCTTCGCGTAGGGAACAATGATAATACAAAGTATGGTGGTCATATTGGATATGGTGTCATAGAAGGATATCGAGGCAATCATTATGCTGCACGAAGTTGCAGGTTATTGTTTCCATTGGCAAAGAAACATGGAATCAATCCAGTATGGATTACGTGCAATCCGGAGAATATTGCATCTCGAAGAACTTGCGAGTTAGCCGGTGGAAAGCTTGTTGGAATCGTTGATCTTCCCGAAAATACTGAGCAATACAAACTTGGCAATCGAAAAAAATGTAGATATGGATTTGATCTCTAAATTTATGTATAGGAATTTCAGTGTTAGTCTCTGTAGGGGCTTGAGTTATCAAGCCCACGGGTCGGATAAATCCGACCCCTACATTGCTGCTGAAGGCAGCCTAATTTAACTAAATTGCAAAGAAAATATGTTTTATGGTATAACAGAATAGAACTTTAAACGAAAGGAAGGAGAGAAAAGTCAATCCTGTTAAAATACTGACCCTCGAATTAGTATAAGTGAATATATGGAAAGTCTATTCTTTGCAATAAATTTTTTAACTATTCTTCCACTTGAAAAATTCTCAAGAAATATTAAAGAAGAGCAAATAAAGGACTCCGTCCTGTTTTTTCCTGTTGTTGGCATAATTCTTGGATTGATACTTTCTACTGTCTGCTTAATCCTTAGAAACATGTTCTCTCCACTTGTGTTAAGTGCGTTTATTATAACCATACTTGCAATACTAACAGGAGGATTGCATCTGGACGGATTCATAGATTCTGTAGACGGCTTATTCGGCGGCAAAAATAAAGATGATATTCTAAGGATAATGAAGGATCATAATGTGGGCGCGTTCGGCGTTATTGGAGTAGTATGCTTGTTAATGCTGAAATTTGCGCTTATAGGTTCTCTTTCTAAAGATATATTTTTTAAGGCAGTATTCATAATGCCTGTTCTTTCCAGGAGCAGTATGAGTTTCGTTTTATCATTAACTCCAAGTTCAAAGAGTAATGGATTAGGAAGTACTTTTGCTGGAGAAAGGAAAGCGGTGTATTGGTTAATTCCTGTGCTTATTTCTTATATTCTTTCAATCCTGCTGTTTGGAGTAAAAGGAAATTTCATCACTTTTTTTGTCTTTTTGTTTGCGCTTATTATGCGTGGATATTTTTTAAGGAAGATAGGCGGTGTTACAGGAGACACTCTGGGCATGTTGAATGAGTTGGTAGAGGTGTTTGTTCTGTTTAATATGATACTGTTTATTTAAGGGGATGAGTTGAGTATATTAGTTGTAGGTTCTGTTGCTTTGGATTCTGTCAGGACTCAAAGCAAAGAGGTAAATGATGTTCTGGGAGGTTCAGCATCTTATTTTGCATATGCAGCTAGCTATTTTGGAGGAGTCCGTTTAGTAGCAGCAGTAGGATACGACTTTCCACAGCAGTATATGGATCTGTTTAATAAAAGGGGAATAGATATTACTGGGTTGATAAAAAAAGATGGTAAAACGTTCAGGTGGTCTGGAGTTTATAAGGAAGATATTAATCAAAGGGAAACATTATCTGTGGATCTGGGCGTTTTAGGGGACTTCTATCCTGAACTTTCAGAAAAACATAAGAAGTCAGATTATGTTTTTCTTGCAAATATTGATCCTGAACTTCAGCTCCATGTCTTAAATCAGATTGAAGATCCGAAACTAGTTGTCTGCGATACAATGGATATCTGGATAGAGAATAAAAAGAGCGAACTTCTGGAGGTATTT
>DAOVKY010000208.1 GCA_030631525.1 bacterium | reverse complement strand
CGCTGTAGTATGTATCTCAATATGCGTTAATTCAAGATCTTTTAATTCCTTTAGGTGCCCAAAATTCTTGATACCCTTTGAATCTATCCAAACGTCTAAGCCGCAATTTTTATACGAAATACTTTCTAAGAGCTCAGAGGATTCTCTATTATCCAGAAGGTTTCTTGTTTTTCTTTTCCGAAGCAAGTGTTCAATTCCTGCTCTATTCAAATCCATATACCTTACTTACCCCTTATTTACTTGCATAGAAAATTTATAAAAACAAACACAATTTCCTTTGTTTATTCCCCGATTATTTTAACAAGCACTCTTTTTTTTCTTTTGCCGTCAAACTCACCGTAAAAAATCTGCTCCCAGGGTCCAAAATCAAATTTCCCGTTCGTAATCGCCACAACAACCTCTCTGCCCATTACACTGCGCTTTAAATGAGCATCAGCATTATCTTCTCCATTGTTATGCTGATACTGGGACGTTGGCTGATAAGGGGCTAACTTTTCAAGCCACTTATCAATGTCATGATGAAGCCCCCGCTCATCATCATTTATGAATACGCTGGAAGTTATATGCATGGCATTTACAAGGCATAATCCTTCTTTTATATTGCTTTTTAGAAGAATTTTCTCTATCTTAGGAGTAATGTTTATATAAGCCCGTCTAGAAGAGGTTTCAAACCAAAGTTGCTCAGTAAAACTTTTCATAATTTGCCCCTTTAAATTTGAAAAATTTAACTTCTCTTGCTACGGCCCCGTTTTCCAATAGCTATGAACTCTTTATCAAACGGCCCTACGTACATAGCTCGCGGCCTGAAAATACGGTTTTTACGCAGGTATTCCTGAACACGAGATGTCCAGCCGGCAACCCGGCTTACAGCAAAAATCGGAGTGAATAAATCCGGCTTAATTCCCATGCTTGAATATACAATGCCAGAGTAAAAATCAACATTAGGAAAAATCTTCTTCTGAACCCCTAGTGTCTCGACAACTTTTTTTTCCAGGTTTCTTGCGATTTTATACAAACGTTTACCTTCCTTGTTTTCTTTGGTCATATATTTCGCCAAAGGACCAAGAACACGTGCTCTCGGATCATAGGATTTATAAACTCTGTGCCCAAAACCCATTATCTTCTCTTTTTTACTGCGTTTCTTCTCAAACCATGCAGGCACATTTTCTTCACTGCCTATTTCCTTCAACATTTCAATAACTCTCTCGTTAGCGCCCCCATGCAGCGAGCCCTGTAATGCCGCAATACCTGCTCCCACAGAAAGATAGACATCGGACAATGTTGAAGCTACCACCATAGCTGCAAATGTACTCGCATTCATTCCGTGATCTGCATGCAGGATCAAAGCTACATCCATGATCCTTTCTTCTATTGCCGTAGGTTTTTTTCCTGTCATGGTATAGATAAGGTTTCCCGCAAAGCCAAGCTCAGGGTCATGCTCTATCGGCATTCGGCCGCAGCGCAGGCGAGCGATAGCACCGCTCAGAGATGCTACTCCTGAAAGCAAATGAAAACAGGACTCATATCCCGTGGCATGTTTAAGATCTTCTTTGATAATATCTTCTCTCTGATAGCGCTTGAACTCATAAATAGCATGCTCCTCCCCCATAGGCGCTGTTTCCATGGGGATGGAATCCTCATCAGCTGCGATGATCCTTGCTACACTGGATAAGTATTTATCACTGTCAACATCCGTGAATTCCTGGCGCATCAGGTTTGTTCCAAGACGCAATGCCGCCATGGGCTTCATTTTTTCAATAGGAAAACTCATGAGCAATCTTTTTGTTTGATGCGCAGTGCGGTATTCAATAAGCTTTTTCTTAAATGCTGCCAGTTGTGTGGATGAGGGCAAGTATCCGTACATAAGCAGATAACTTACTTCTTCAAAAGTCGCATAAGCACACAAATCAAAAATATTATACCCACGATAAATCAGCCAGCCTTTCGATCCGTTCACATAGCCAATTCTCGTCTCACATGCGATTGCGCCTTCAAGTCCGGGGCCAACCACACATTGAACAGGCCAGTTTACTAATTTGGTAAGCTCAGGCTCCGGCTCATGGCTGGTTTCCTTAATCGCCTTTTCCTTCGCATTTATGATGATCTTGGTTATTTCTTTTGTCTTCTCATGCATTGCTGTCTCCTTTAAAATGCTAATATATCTTTTCTCTTATAAATCAAATAAAAAAGAGGGGGCTTCCCTCCCATCCATGACTCTCATAATTACTTTAGTTTCAATCCATTGTGTTATATAATCATACTATTTATAATCTTATAAGTCAACAGTTTCAGCTTTTTTTAGCTAACACGGATTCAACATATCTGACTATTCTATTCAAGTCTCTATCAGAGAGTTTTTTAAAAAGCACTCCCAAAACTGTGTTTGACCTTTTTCGAGCCCAGACCACCTTACTATTTAAGTTAAAAAACTCAGGATTGTCATCCGGCAGGTTAAATTTCAATACAAGAGCTGTTCCCACTTCGAGAATATTCTCGATAAACAGCTTCATTCCTTTCACACCGATATCAGCGCTCAAACATTTATTTTCTATTTTCCCGCCGCTGGGATCAAATAATTCTATATCAGTTATTAATGAGCAGCGCACAT
>DAOVKY010000009.1 GCA_030631525.1 bacterium | reverse complement strand
CGCCTTTCCAGAGCAGCATCCTTTTCAATGTATTTTCTGTATTCATCTACAGTTGTTGCCCCAATACACTGAATATCCCCTCTGGCCAATGCGGGTTTCAGTATATTGGAAGCGTCCAGCGCTCCTTCTGCAGCACCTGCACCTACTAAATTATGTATTTCATCAATAAACATTATCACATCATCCGATTTTTTTACCTCTGACATAACAGCCTTAATTCTTTCTTCAAACTGCCCGCGATATTTTGTTCCGGCAACCATAGAAGCCAGATCAAGTGTTATGAGCTTTTTCCCTTTAATGGAATCAGGAACATTCCCTGCAATTATTTGCTGAGCCAATCCCTCTACAATGGCTGTTTTACCAACTCCTGCATCTCCTAAAAGAACAGGATTGTTCTTTTTTCTCCTGCTTAATATATGAATTACTCTCTCTATTTCATCTTTTCTTCCTATAACAGGATCAAGTTTCCCGTCAGCTGCAAGTTTTGTGAGATTAGTCCCAAACGCATCAAGCGCAGGTGTCTTGGTTTTTACTCCGGTACCTCCTGACCCTGTATGACCTGCTGTTGCGCCCACAGGTTCTCCGCCGAGAATACTCATTATTTCATCTCTTACCTTTTCCGAATTAAGTCCCATTTGTTCAAGAACCTGAGCCGCAATTCCTTCTTTCTCACGAATCAAGCCAAGAAATATATGTTCTGTTCCAACATAATTATGTCCCAGCGCAGCCGCTTCTTCCAGAGCAAGCTCCAGAACTCTCTTGGCTTGCGGGCTTAAAGGCATCTCTCCAAGTATTAATGTAGGAGAACCTGTTTTTGTTTTTTTCTCTATTTCTATTCTTATCCTTTTTGGATCTATACCAATTTTTTCAATTACTGCCAGAGCTACTCCACTGCCCACTCTAAGAAGACCAAGTAAAATATGTTCTGTGCCGACCTGTGGATGATTCATGCGGGTAGCTTCCTCCTTTGCCATTATAACTACACGTTTTGCTCTTTCTGTAAATCTGCTAAACATTTTTATTTTCCCCTTCTTTCTAAATTTTCCCTGATAAGATTTGCTCTTGCTATATCACGCTCATAAGGCTCTAGTTTTCTTCCTTCTAATTTCTGAAGATACGCTGGTTGTGTAATAATAAACATTCTATTGACTAATATTCTATCTATTTTGCCTATCATCTTCAATCCAATTCCTAATCGCAGGAGAGACAACAAGTTTAAAGTCTCTTGAAAATCAATGATCCTGACATTTAAAAGCACTCCATACGCGCGCCAAATTTTATCTTCTATCACTTTTTTATCTTCTTTCATCATCAGTGTCCTGGCATTCTCTTCATAACCAACAACTTGTTTTACTACACTTTCAATATTATTTATTATATCCTCCTCGCTATATCCAAGAGTAACCTGATTAGATATTTGAAAGAAATTTCCATATGCTTCAGTCCCTTCTCCATAAAGCCCTCTAACTGCAATACCCAGCTTAGCAACCGCTTGCAGAACCTTTCCTATTTGCTTGGTAATCACTAATGCAGGCAGATGAATTAAAACCGAGGCTCGCATGCCTGTCCCAACATTAGTAGGACACGATGTCAGATATCCACATGTCTTAGAAAAGGCAAATTCCACTTGTGATTCAAGCTCTAATGTTGCCTGATTAATCAATCTCCAGCTATCCAGCAGTTGTAAACCTGACTGTATACATTGGAGCCGCAAATGATCCTCTTCATTAACCATTATACTAATTATCTCTCCATCACTTACTACTAATATCCGCTCTGATTTCGGCTTTCCAAACTCCTGGCTTATAAGGTGCTTTTCCACCAGAAACTGAATATCTATGTCTGTTAAATCCGACATATTTATAATTAAGGTATTCTTTAAATAGTTACTATTCTTTATAGCTTTCTCCGTCTTTGATATTACTTCTCTGAGTTGCTCCTTATTGGCGCGATGAGGAAAAGGTATCAGATCATAATTCCTTGCAAGTCTTACTCTGCTGCTTACAACTATGTCTGATAGAGGCCCTTCCTTCTGCAGCCAACCGGCAATCTGTCCAACCAACTTATCAACAGACATTATTTCTTAATCCTCTTTTCCAGCTTTCTTATCTGATCCCTGAGCTCTGCCGCTCTCTCAAACGCTTCCCGCTGAACAGCCTTTTCCATCTCTATCTTCAGCTTTTCAATCTTTGATAAAGTCTGAACTTCCTTAGCATGCTTAGGCGGCACAACACTGCCAACATGTTTTGTGCTGCCGTGAATCCTCTTTATCAGCGGTTCCAGCTCGGTTTGAAACGCTTTATAGCATCTGCTGCAGCCAAAACGTCCTGTCTTCCTAAAATCCGAAAACAGAAGACCGCAATTATCACACTTTAGATTTTCCTCTTCATCTTCTGTTCCTATAAAACCCGCAAGTCCTTTAACCAAATCTGCCATGGAAAAATTCCCGGATTGATCTATTATCTCTTTCTTCCTTGCGCAATCCTCACACAGATGCAACTCTACTGCTTTGTTATTGGCAATTTCCGTATAATGAACTGTTGCCTGCTGTTCTCCGCAAATCTGACAGAGCATGTTAATTTTCTCCTAACGCTTTTTGTTCCGGTTTTGTTGCTTCCCATCCCATCCTACAAATCCAATTCTTCTTTTAGGTTTCTCTGGTGCTGCTGGTGGTTCCAATAACTGCCTTATAGCTTCAAAGACTGTTTGAAATTGTTGATCGTATTTGCTTTCCATATCTTCAATCTTTCTCTTTAGTTCTTTGTGTGTTCCAAGTATTCCCTTAATCCTCGTAAAAGCTCTCATAATTTGAATATTGACCATAATAGCTTGTTCGCTATTCAAAACACTGGAAAGCATAGCAACGCCTTGTTCTGAGAAAACATAAGGCAGATATCCACCCAAACTTCTTTTTGATGGTATCACATTTTGTGATACCAAAAATTCAGCTTCTTCTTGTGTAAGCTGAAACATGAAATCTTCAGGGAATCGTTTGATATTTCTCTTAACTTGCTGTCTTAAAGCTATAGACTTTACTCCATACAGCTCTGCTAAATCTTTATCAAGCATTACTTCTCTTCCTCTAAACAAAAGTATTTTGTTCTCTATTGTTTTTACTTCTTTCAAACTTATTTGCTGATTTCTCATCTAAATTTTCTTAACGCTTTTCGTTCTGGTTTTGTGTTTCTACTTCAATATAAGAAAAGTACTACCCTGCTTTTAATCCCCATCATAACGCCATACTCCTCCATACCAATCAGGCCAGTAACCCCATATGTTAGCAGCATACAACTTATCATTGTGAACAGCAAATGTTGCATTTGTACCAATCGAGTGAAGATTACTATAGCCTAAAGGGTTACATGTCCATACATTATCCGACTCATAACGCCACACTACGCCGTATCCGCCACTATACATTTTCCCATTATATGCAATTAAAAAAGGTGTACTTTGAGCAAGCCCGTTTCCAACTGTTTCCCAACTATCATTAGGATCATGCAGTCCATTCCATCGATATACTCTGCCCCAAGCATCACTAGCAAGGTACAAGCTCCCACCCCAAGAAATACTCGCTTCAATATAACGAGGGATGCGAGCTATCCCCTCCCAGTTATTAGCTCCATATCGAATCCACAGCCATGAACCTTTAATGCAATATAACTGACTATTATGCACAAAAATTCCGCCCATCCATGTCATTTCCTGAAGGTGCCCATACTTATTCATATAGTAAAGTATTTTCCAACTACTACCTCCCTGATAACGATATATACCGCCTCCAATATCAACTTCAGCATATAAAACCCCACCACACACTGCAAATGCTCTAACCTTACGATCAAAATCTCCAACTTCTGACCAAGTAGTGCCATTATAGCGATACACTTTTGTATCCTCACCCCCAACATATAAATTACCTCCATATACCTGCATAGGGCTCAAATGTCGATTAGACTTATGAGAAACTATTATTTCACTAATCTTTACCCAATCTCCCTCATCACTTAAATAGTATATGCCGCTAGAACTACCAGCATATAACTTTCCATTATATGATACTAGGCAATAAACCAAATCTGGACTTCCTATCCATTGCCAAATTCCTCCTATTCTTACCTTAACTGTCTTTACCTGCGATTTTAATCCTGCCGGGTTTTCAACAAAAACCTTTATCTCATATACTCCCGGTTCTGGATTTTCTGGGTTTTCGCTATCAAATAGTACTTCATATCTGAATCCTGCAGGAGCTGGTTGCATACCTGCATATGGTTTAAGTAAATCATCTTCAGAAGTATTCTCCCATACAGACGTGGTTTCTCCTTCTTTGTACACCTTAATATCAACCTCTGTTGTTGCAGGGAGATATTCTTCGCCAACTTTGCCCTCAATATAGGCGCGACCATATTTATTCAGATCCATTAGAAACGGCTGTGATTCTTCGCCAAGTTTGTGTTGTGTCCATTCAGTATCCTCGTCGTTCCAATTTCCTCCCTCTTTTTCAGGTTCCTCTTCAAGATTTAGCTCCTCAACTGACTCCAGAACTCGGACTAAGTCAAGTACTGGCTCTGTGTCATCAAGGAATCCTAAAAGAGTTTCACAATCATTCTCCGCTAAAGTGGCTCCTTCATTTACATGATTTGTATAAATTCTTTTTACTTCTCTCCATGGAATTCCAACTCCATCTGCTTTCTGACTGGCTACAGGAACTACCATGTCTCCACCTATCAAATCAACTCCGACATGATCTTTGCCAACACGATATTGACCATAAACGCAATAATATTCCGGACCGCCAGGAACAGAACTATTTAGCTGGTTAAGAAAGACGCATCCGGGTATTAAATCTCTTATTGCATCTCCTTGAATGTCAATGCCAGCTATATCAGGAAGATTAACTCTGGTGTTTTTTACACCTGAAACATAAGAAATAAAAGCTGATTTTCTAATGCCTATCTTAAATTTTAACTTCAATAATGAAACGACCTTAATCTTTGGAATCAGAATTTTTGAGAGTCTTGGAAGCAAACCAACCGCTGCAACTGCCTGGGCTGTAAGCTGAGTTCCCACATCTATGTCGTGAGATAAACTAGCAAGAGGAGAACCTTTATGAGGTGTGCCTACTGTTATAAGCTTTGCAACATCACCAGCTCCATACTGCTTCAAAAACTGTCTTGCAGATAATCCTCCCAGACTGTGACAGATTATGTTTACCTTTGGCTTTTCACTGCCAACTGTATAAGTCCCAATTATTGGGGTGGATTTCTTATCTAAAAAAGATAACCTGTTATTCACTCCGGACGGAACAAGTTGATATAGCCAGTAATAAACCTTATCCGCTCCGCCAGGGTCATTTACATCCCTCAAGAGTATATCTACATAATGATCCCCAGCTTTGTATGTATCAACTGAATTATTCTTCCCTGCTATTGGATGGTCAGCTTCATTGAAGAATTGGATAGATTCCAGATACGGACTAACTTTATTACCAAAGCTATGTCCATACTTGCTTTCCTTACGATAAAAATCAAAATGATGAGTTTTGAGATTATCTACTACATCCTGCCATGTCTTTGGCGAACCTGCAGCAAATCCGTGGAGGAATAAAACGGGACTAGGTCTGTAAACATCTTCATAGTCTTTCCAAGCAGTTTCGGTTGTGTATAATTGGTCTGCCTCTATTGAAAAAGATGTGAACAGAAACATCATACCCAACAATACCATCAGAAAATTGAATCGCTTATTTCTCATACGTCATCTCCCTTGCTAATATTCCTTTGAATAGTCTTTAAGTAACACTGTCTTTTCTCCATCCCCAACCTTAGAGAAAATTATACCTAAGCTTTCTCCAACCATTTTCAAACCATCTGGAGAAAATCTCCCATATGAGGGAATCTTTTTAAAACCTGTCTCCATTCTCTTTCCTTGCATATCGAGAAATCTTCCAACAGTGTTTATATACCTACCATCCGGCGACCAATCACATGGATAACAATTTGACTTGAACTCTGCTTTTTTATCCGTTCCATCTATATTTATTGTCCGGAAAAAACCATCAGTATTTTCTATGTAAAACCCTATTTTCTCCCCACCCGGATGCCAGATGCCATGACCAGCATTTTCTACCAGTAAATGATCATTTGTTCCATTTATATCTATCAGTCTTAAATCGCTTATCTTCTGGACTCTACTTTGAATCGGATTTTCAGGAATAACTATTCTTCTATATATCTGATAAAGTATTCTCTTGCCGTCTGGAGAGAATTTTGGACTTCCACCAGATACGGAAAGTTTTTCCAATATCTTTCCATCTGTACTCAAAATGTGTAACGTCTCTGAATTAAAACATATCCATTTTCCATCTTTAGAACAATCTATCTTAAAAGATTCCATTTTGTATGGAAAGCTCTTCACTTTTCCATTCTCCTCTACAAAATATTCATGCTTATTTTTTATCTCGTCTACTTTTGAAAAATATTTCTTGATTACCTCTTCTTTTTTTGTCTCTACATTCATCTTGCAGATATAATAATCGTTTCCCACCCATAAATCTCCGCTCTTGCTCACCGCAGCCAACCAACCATAGCGATATTTATGATGACTTATATGTTTTATGTATACAATATGTTTTGAATCAGGCATCCAGCAAGGACTATGGTAACTTACATAATCACATCCTTTTAGTCTTTTTGCATAAGAGGGAACTGTTATACTTAAACATATTGTGAGTATAAATAGTAATAAACTGAGTTTCTTCATAACTGGTTCTCCGGGTCAAATGCGTCGTCAGGAATATCAATGTTTATTTCAATGTTGCTGTATATTTGAATGACCTGCATCCCTTCTAACGCAGGTGTTTCAACTACCTTTTTGGGAACCCAGATACCATCAGTCTCTATAGCTTCAACTACTTCAAATCCGCTTATGTATTCATCATCATTGTCATAAAAAGACATCCCTACGATAATCTCTTTGGGATAATCTATTTTTAACTTTATTTTGGAATAGGTATCATTAGCATTCTCAGGAACTGCTGTTATTTCGCCTATGCCATTCATTCCGTCTATTGTTTCACAGGTTACGTCATGAGATTCAAAGAATAACTCTGTGTCGCTGTATGCTTCAAATTCAATTCCAAGTCCCTCTGCTTCAAAAGTGTTTACTTCGTCTATATCTCCTGTGTTTGGATCTACATCATATATATTAGTATCATCCATTATTAATATACTCAGCTTGTCTGTCATATCTGAATCTTCATAAGTATATAACTTTGTTTTTGAAGGGTCTTTGTAAAAACACCTTACATACTGTGTCTCAAGAACAGGCTCTGAATTTAGCAATGATTCAACAGTATAGTCTACTTTCATACTGGTAATTGAATCGTGATTATTCTTTACCGCGTTCAAAAAATCCTCCGCTGTCAATATCTTTATCTCAAAGCTAAACTCCTTCGTTGCCAGATTTTCTGCATTATCTTTTACTTCTATATTTACTGTCACTCCGCCTTCTGTAAGTTCTATCTCAGGAGTGTATGAAACGCCTTCATCTGTAATTACACTACTTGTTGTTACATCTACTGCGTTTACCAACATCTTTACTGTAGTTTTATCTATACCTGATTTATCATCCGAGTATTTTGCTGAGATTGTTGGAGTTGTGTAGTAGATTGTGGAAGCGTCTTTGGGAGATAAATCAGTTATGCTTGGAGGGGTTGTATCTGTTTCTACTCTAAAAGTTGAGCTCCCACTCGTCTCATTCCCAGCCCTATCTTTTACTTCAATAGAAATTGTATGTGTTCCGTCCTCAAGCGCTGTTTCTGGTGTGTAGCTTACCTTTCCTGTTGTCTCATCATAAGTTGTAGTCACTTCTGCATCATCAAGCTTTAGTACGATTGTGTCTTTATCAATGCCGCTTGTTGCATCCGACAATATTGCTGAGATTTCCGGTTGATTGTTGTTAATTAAAGCGTCATTTGCCGGTGAGATGTCCGAAATCACAGGAAGAGTGTTATCTAAGATAAATATTATCTCTTTAGATTCTGCTTTATATCCTCGCCTTCTGTGCGACCTATATGCTATTGCTTTGAGCTTATGTTCTCCGTCTTGTTGAACTGAAATGTCTATTTTGAACGTATGATTTCCTGACCTGTGCCACCAGCGCCATACTCTGTAACTTTCAGCTAAATTATTATCTAGATATAAATCTACTATTCCTGCTCTTCCTTGCCATTTAACTAATATGTCTAAATTTGATCCCTTAATGCATGAATTATCCTTTGGTGAGATTATTTCTACTGCTAATGGCGGTTTTATTGGAATTAACCTGAAATTCAGGGTGTATGTTCTACCTCCTCTTACATATACCCATCTACGCTGAGTCCTATATCCCTTCTTTTTCGCTGTCACCCTGTATATATTTCTCCAAAAACCTGCATAAACATTTTCTATAACATAATTGCCATGACTATCCGTTGATACCTCATATCTGTGTCTGTTTCTCCAGTCTCTTGCCTGTATCTGAACATCTGATATTGGCTTGTTTGTTTTTCTGTCTGTTATTTTCCCTTTGATTGTCGCTGTTGTTATGCGAGGTCTTAATCTGAAATTTAATGTGCGTGTTCTTCCTCTTCTTACATATATCCATCTGGACCTTGTGTAATAGCCTTTTGCAGATGCTCTTACTCTATATACTCTTCCCCAGAACCATACTTTTACATTCTTTATTACATACTTCCCGCTTGCATTTGCACTGACTCTGTAACGACCTGCTCGGACTGCTACTCTGGATATGGCTTGATTTGTTGCTGAATTTGTTACCCTGCCCTGAATTGTTGCTGTTCTTGCTCTTCCTGGTCGGCTATATGCTGGAGTTACGCTGGTTAAGATCATTAAAAATATGAGCAAGAATATTGAGAGTTTTTTCATGTTATTTTATCTCCTTGAGAAGTTTTTTGATTTATTTTAGTCTTTTATATATCTGCAAACTCCTTTTCCAACTGTTACGCATTTATATCCATGCTCTTTCCAAAACACATCAGCATCTTCCCGAAAATACTTAATCACTTCTTCTGTAGACATATCTTTAGTCTCTAACGACACATCTTTTTTCCATCTTCTAACTTCTTCCAATGGCGACTCAACTCTTTCTTTAGACATCCTCATCTCCAACCTCCTCTGGGCTAATAATCTCAATATGTTTATAGCCCATCATCTCATTGATAATATTTATCTGTTTGGTTTTATTTATATTTACCAAGTGCTTATAATTCCAGCTAACAATCGCATCCAGATTATTGCAGACCGCAATAGCAACATGACGGGCATCATCAATAAAATTCCTTGATATTACTTTACTATGCACATACTCATTGGCCAATTCTTCACTTTCTGAACTATTCAATAATTCTTTGATACCTTCTACTTTCGACAATAATTTAGTTCGTTTTGGCTCGTCTGCTGCTCTAAGTTCTCTTAAAACAACATCGGAAACAAAAAGTTCATATTTAGCTTCGTCTGCATATCTAAACAACCTCTTTGTAAGTCTCATTTTTTCAGGCAATTGTTCAGCAAAAATATAATTAATGATACTGGTATCAAGATATAATTTTGTTTTTTTCTTAAGTAAATTTATCACTATTGTATCATCCCTTATTGTTTTTACAGTAATTCTATAAATTTCCTGAACTTGTTTATTAGAAGCCCTGTGATTTTTCCGGGCTTTCCGTTTCCTATCTCTCTTCCATCAACTTTTACTACAGGAATAAGCTCTGCTGCTGTTCCTGTAAGAAAGCATTCATCAGAAGTGTACACTTCATATTTTGAGAAAATAAGTTCTTTAACGCTCAAACCTTCCTGCTCAGCAAGCTTCATAACTATTCCTCTTGTAATCCCGTCCAATGCGCCAATGGATGTAGTCGGAGTGATAAGAGTATCATTTCTATATATGAATATATTATCCCCGCTGCATTCAACAACATTGCCGGAGGAATCCAGCATTAGGGCTTCGTTAGCGCCGGCATTTACTGCTTCAATCTTGGCAAGAATATTATTCAGATAATTCATGGATTTTATCTGAGGATTTAAAGCGCTGACAGGTGTTCTTTGCGTAGACGCAGTTATGATTTCCATTCCCTTCTTATAAAGCGCTACTGGATAAAGAGCTATTTTGTTAACAATAATAACAATTGATGGTTTAGGGCACTTTTTGGGATCGATACCCAAATTTCCTACGCCTCTTGTTACTATCAATCTTACATATCCACTCTTCAATCCATTAACTTTATGAGCCTGCTTAACAGCGTCTTTGATTTCGGCCTTTGATAATGGTACTTTCAATCCAATTGCTTTTGCAGAATCATAAAGCCTGTTTATATGTTCATCCAGCATGAAGATATTGTCATTATAGATCCTGATTCCCTCAAAAACTCCGTCTCCGTACAAAAATCCGTGATCATATACAGAAATATTTGCCTTTGACTGTGGAAAGAACTTTCCATCAATATAAACTTGCATCCTACAGCTCCTTATTTTTATCCAAAAATTTCTCGCTATGCTATCACATCAACCCAAAATTGTCTATAAGCCTTGTCTTGCCTATGTAACAGGCGATTATGATTAAACTGGTTTTTGAAATCTCAGAGACAGATGAAAAATCCTCATGATTGACTATCCCAACATAATCCAAGTGTGCCAGCTTTTCTTTCTTTATTACATCTCTCATGTGTTCTAACACATTATCGGATTTCTTTTCCCCGTTCTTTATCATTTTCTCTGCTTCATGTAAAGATCTGTATAATACCTGAGCCGCCTTTCTTTCCTCAGAAGATAAATATTTGTTCCTTGAACTCATTGCCAGACCATCTTTTTCTCTGACAGTGGGCGCAATGACAATATTTATGTTAAAATACAGATCTCCTACCATCCTTTTAATAATTGCGACTTGCTGAGCATCTTTTTGGCCAAAATAAGCAATATCAGGGTCTACAATGTTGAAAAGTTTCCCGACAATAGTGCATACTCCTCTAAAATGAGCAGGTCTTGTTTTCCCTTCCCAGATTTTATCCATATTTTCAACACTAACAAAGGTAAAAAAACCTTTAGCATAGATATGCTTCGTATCCGGATAAAAAATAACATCCACTCCTGCTCTTTTTGCTAGTCTCCTGTCCATATCAAAATCTCTCGGATATTTTTCTAAATCCTCCCCAGGAGCAAACTGCATTGGATTCACGAATATACTCATAACTACAATATCACAATCCTTCCTTGCTTTATGGACAAGACTCAAATGTCCATTGTGAAGGCACCCCATTGTCGGAACAAGCCCAATGCTTTTATTATGGATTTTTACTCTCTCGGATAATTGCCGCATTTCCTGAACAGTCTTAACAATCTTCATTCGTAACTATGCTCTCTATCCGGGAACTTTCCTGCATATACATCTTTTTTATAGTCCTCAATAGCTTTTGTGATCTGTTCTGTCAAATTAGCATACTGCTTAACAAATTTTGGAACATGTCCTATTTTTAAGCCAAGCATATCATGTATTACCAATATCTGTCCGTCACAGTATGGCCCTGCTCCAATCCCAATAGTCGGGATATGAAGTTTCTTTGTTATATCCCTTGCGAGCGCATACGGAACACATTCAAGAACAATGGCAAAAACACCTGTTTTCTCAAGCAGCAAAGCGTCTTCAACAAGCTTCTTAGCTCTCTCAGGAGTCTTCCCCTGAACCCTGTATCCACCGATCTGATGAATTGATTGAGGGGTCAGTCCTATATGACCCAACACAGGAATCCCCGCTTGAACAATCCTGTATACAGTATCTTTTATCTGCTTTCCTCCCTCCAGTTTAACTGCCTCAGCACCTGCTTCTTTTATAAACCTGCCTGCATTTTCCAAAGCCTTCTCTTGACTCACCTGATACGACATAAATGGCATATCAGCAACAAGCAGCGAATCAGGATTAGCTCTTGATACAGACTTGGTATGATGTATCATTTCGTCCATTGTTACAGACATAGTATCCTTGTGTCCGAGAACCATGGATGCGAGTGAATCGCCAACAAGAATCAAATCGATGTCTGTCCGATTAACAATCGT
>DAOVKY010000118.1 GCA_030631525.1 bacterium | reverse complement strand
ATTAATTGGCAACCTGTTTGCAGATATATGTTATGGGATAGTTGATCCGAGGATAAAACTGAATAAGGGATAAATTAACTCACCCTAACCCTCTCTTGACAGAGAGGGAAAAAGGCTCTCCACTTCTTTGTCAAGAGAAGGGGGCGGGGGATGAGTTGGATTTTGATTATGTTCTTACATAAATTTAAACAAAACAAACTGGCTCTTTTTGGAACAGTTATTATCCTCACAATGTTCTTTGTTGGCATTTTTGCGCCCGTTCTATCACCATACAATCCAAATGAAATAAATGTAGATGATATATTTCTAAAACCTTTTGAAAACAATCATATTCTTGGAACTGACGGCCTTGGCCGCGATGTGCTGTCAAGGATAATATGGGGCACACGTGTATCTATCAAGGTAGGATTCGTAGCAACAGGTATTTCAATCATAATAGGCATTCTTATTGGGACCATTGCCGGATATTACGGTAGAAGGATTGATTCAGTCTTAATGAGATTCGTTGATATTATGCTCTGCTTTCCAAGCTTTTTTCTTATTCTATCAGTTGTAGCAATAACAAAACCATGTATAACCAATATAATGATAATTATCGGCTTAACCAGCTGGATGGGCATTGCCAGGCTTGTTAGAGGAGAGTTTCTCTCTCTAAAAGAACGTGAATTCACACAAGCAGCGAAAATAATGGGCGCAAGCAATGTGAGAATTATCTTTCGCCACATCCTGCCAAATGCAATGGCTCCTGTATACGTTGCCGCTACCTTTGGCATAGCCGGTGCAATACTTACAGAATCCGCTTTAAGCTTTCTAGGGCTAGGTGTCCAGCCGCCAACATCAAGCTGGGGAAATCTGCTTTCTACAGGTAAATCAACAATAGAATTTGCATGGTGGATTACAGCATTTCCCGGGCTTGCTATTCTTATAACAGTACTTAGTTATAACCTGTTAGGCGAAGGGCTGAGGGATATACTTGACCCAAGAATATCTACTGAGTAATACCAAACTTCTTGCCGGCTTTTTTAATTATTTCTATTGTATAACCAAGTTCCTCTTTGCTGTGAGCTGCTGTGATTGAAAACCTTATTCTTGCAGTATACGAAGGTACGGTTGGCGGTCTTATAGGTACAGCAAAGATTCCATTCTGCATAAGAAACTTACTGAACTGAATTGCCTTATTATTTTCTCCTATTATCAATGGAATTATCTGAGTCTCGGTGTTTAAAATATTAAACCCCTTCTTTCTCAGTTGATTTCTGAAATAATCGGCATTCTTATTTAATGTTTTTATTCGAGTATTATCCATCTCAAGAATTGATATAGCAGCAATAACAGAGCCTATAACAGATGGCGGCAGAGCTGTTGTAAAAATGAAGCTTCGCGCTTTGTTAATCAAAAACTCTCTGAGCTTTTTGGACCCTGCTACATACGCTCCAAAACTTCCCAGAGCTTTTCCAAATGTGCCCATATGAATATCTACAGCTTCTTCAGGAATACCGAAATATTCCGCACTTCCACGGCCCGTTCTTCCCAATACACCTGTTGCATGCGCATCATCAATCATTACTATACAACCATATGTATTTGCCAGCTTTACAATCTCCGGCAAAGGCGCTATATCTCCATCCATACTAAAAACAGAGTCAGTAACAATCAGGCGCCTGCCATATTTACCTGTGTTCTTAAGAACTTGTTCCAGATATTTCATATCTTTATGAGGATATCTTATAAGTTTTGCTCTGCTTAATATACAGCCGTCCACAAGACTTGCGTGATTATATTTATCCGCAAATATAACATCCTGCCTTCCCATTAAAGCAGAGATCACACCTATATTAGCCATATATCCGGAACTGAATATAAGAGCTGCTTCTGTTCGCTTGAATCCTGCTATTCTTCTTTCCAATTCCTCATTGAGAGCTAAATTCCCACACATAAGACGCGATGCAGTGCTGCCGCACCCATGTTTTTCTATAGCCTTACAAGCCGCCTCTTTTAGAACAGGATCACCTGCTAAACCAAGATAATTGTTGGATGAAAAATTAATCAGCTCTTTTCCATCAAGAACCAGTTTTGAAGATTTAAACTGAGAACATGTTCTTAATACACGATACAAACCACGTTTTTTAAAACCGCCAATCGTTTTATCAAACATGTAAGGGCTCAACATTTTGAGCCCTTACCGAAATCCAAATTTTCTATGTAATCACAAAAAAATAAAACCTTTTTTGAATCACTTGGAACAAATAAGAAAGGCTCCACATCCTTGGCTAAATGATTAAAATCTAAATTCTTGCATCTTGATATAAGACTGGACATCAAGTCAGCCATGTCCTTAATTTTTAATTTTAACTTTAAATAATCTAAGTTTGGCTTTGTCCTGCCAAGAAGGAAAACAGCGTCATAGAAATCCCTGCCCATTACACGTCTGCGTTTAAAAATAGCGTATATTTTTTGAGACAGTAATATATCAGATGGCACAGCATATACCTGTAAAAATACATCAAATTTGTTCAAAATAATTCTATCAGGACGATAATTAAATCCTTGGGGTTCTGCGTCAACCTGAATCAATAATTTCTCCTGTCTATGACCGGATAATCCGTTTTCAAATAGTACATCGGCAATTCTTATATATGACCGATAAGCACCTCTAAAGACATTTTTAACTTCTGCAACATATCCTTCTAATTTCAGCCGTTTCTGTATTAATCCCGCCATATGCTCAAAATCTTTTTCTTCCAAACCTAAATTATCAAAATCCAAATCTTCTGAAAATCTCGTGTTTTGATGTATAATACGAGCAGCTGTCCCGCCCATAAAAGATAGTCTTTCACCAAATTTCGAATCAAAAATAATCTCTAGAATTTTATATTGTAGATACTCACGTAAAATATTTTTCTTAAACGGTCTTAAAGATTCAGGGTAAAAAGATTCTATTTGTTTTATATCAAGCATTTTTCATAAACTCCCAAAAAGCTTTTATTCTTTCTGTTAATCTCTTTTGAGTAAACTTTTCCAAAAACTTATGCAGTTTCTCTTCACTGACTTGTTTAAAAAACATATCCTTATTTATACGAAGACTTGCAAAATCAATCCCATCCTTTATGTTGGAATTGATATAAAAGTAATCTAAAATGGCTTTTTCTATGCTTGCCATCTTAAAATATCTCTCCCGATACATATCGGGATACTTAACAAGATTATACCCAAAGAAAAGCTGCGGTTTTATTGCTCTGTAACTAAATTCGGCTATCGGCGTTTTAAATTTATAAGTTCTCCTGGTAGAAGCAGAGGTTATTTCATACACACTTTCAGGAATCAAATGATAATAGGAAAGCGCCATTTCAAAGGAAATATACGATGGACTATATATTCTATTAGCAATCTCAAAAAGAACATTTTCATTAAGTTCTAAATCGGAAAAGATATAATAACCTTTGATAATCTTCTTAATATATCCTTTATCCTGCCATTCATTCAGCCTTCTTCTACAGAAACTACTATTGATTTTCCTAATATCTGTAAGAGAAAATACCGTATGCTTCTTTAATGTCTCGCTCAGCTCAATATATTGCATTCTATTCCTCAAAAATGTTATTTTTAACACTAATACGAAATATAATAACCTAAGAAAGTCAAATAAGCAATAGTTTTTTGTAGAGACTCAAAATCTTGAGTCTCTACAAAGCCCCAAATCTTTTATCATATCTAAGTCATGCTTCACGCTTCTTCCCTTTGTAGTCAGGTAATCTCCCAGAATCATACCATTTGCTCCTGCAAGGAACATCATTGGCTGAAGACTCCGCAATACAACTTCCCTACCCCCGCAGATAATAATATCCTTTCTTGGAAAAATAATTCGAAATATGGCTATTATTTTTAGCGCTTCCAAAGGTCCCAGCAGAGACATGTTCTCAAGTCTGGTAT
>DAOVKY010000062.1 GCA_030631525.1 bacterium | reverse complement strand
TCCTGTGGAGATAGATATAGTCTGCCTTCATGACTTGTAGATATATCGCTTGCCTGCCATAATAAGTTGCCTGTGTATGAATCAACCATTTTTACAGAAACACCGATGCCTACCTGGGAATAAAGCACACCGTAAAATTTTGAATAATGAGTAACTTTCCCATAAATCAAAGCATCGGCAGATAAAATTTTCCCTATTTCCTGGGCTGATTTTTTGAAGAGGTTATCAGGATTTATCAAGCCTTGTTCTTTAAGTAAAGCATCGCTCTTTTTGAGTTTCATATATGCATAGGATTTTGTGCTTATATGCCTGGAGAATGTATCTCTGAGGAGGTCAGCTATATCTTTTGGAAGATTGTTGTTTTTTGTTTGAATGTTTCCATCTTTGCTTATTTCCCGTGTTGTATTTTTAAATGGAAGTATTGCTACAATCTTAGGTGGATTTTTATATAAAAAAGAGGATACTATATAATCTGGTTTATACCTTATTCCAAACTCTTCAAGAATATTATTATTTTTGCTTTCTTTTCCGGTAAGTCTTAAAGAAGTGATACATCCTGTAAGAAATACACACAATAAGGTGGATACAAAAATCCTTTTTAGCATATGTTAGCTTATTAGTTTTTTGATTTTTGGCAACACATCTTCTACTGACTTATAACCCTCTGAAATAGCTTTTGTTCCTTTGTGAAATTCCAATGTAGATATCTCGTTTACCTTAGGATTAATTATTATGTCAGCTTTTTTTAGTTCTAAAACAGCTATTCTATACTCCATAATGTAGAATGAATGTATTAAAACATCAATTATATTAGGAGTGTTTGGATCTATTTGTTGCCCTTTATATATTTTGTTCTTCAATATACTGCTGAATTCACGGATTGTTTCTATCTTGTCTTTGTTTGCCTGAATAAGTTTATCTATTTTATTGTTTAATTTTGTTAGCGGTTTGTTTTTCGTGTAATTTCGACTATCAATTGTCTCAGAAATAATACGACCTCTTTTTTGCGGCTCGGGTATTACATTACAGGCAATAACAAATTCTGCTCCCATATTTTTTACTACATCTACGGGAACAGGATTTACTATACCTCCATCAACTAAAAACTTGTTTTCAAACTTTACAGGCGTAAATATTACTGGAATTGAAATGCTCGCTCTTACAGCTTCAGCTACAGAACCACTGTTAATCACTACTTCTTTACCTGTAATGACATCAGTGGCTATGACTCTAAGCGGAATTTTTAAATCCTTAAATTCTATGTCTCCAATAACGGAACACAGAAGCTCTTTAATCTTTTCTCCGTGAATGAATCCTTTTTTCAATATAGCTAAATTTGGATCAAGTAAAAGAGCTAATTGTTTCCAATCTATATTTAAGATGATTTCTTCAAGAGTATTTATTTCGCCATCTTTAGCGAAACATGCCCCTACTAATGCTCCAATACTTGTTCCGGCTATCATGTCAACAGGAATATTGTTTTTCTTTAAAGCTTTCAATACTCCGATATGAGCCAGCCCTCTTGCAGCCCCACCTCCAAGAGCAAGTCCTATTTTAGTTTTCTTCATCTTTTTGTCTTGTTACAAATGCACTTTAAAGAATCTGTTATTAATTATTTCTATATCGCCTGACTTTATCCTGCTCTCAAATCTTTTTTTATCCATTTCCATTAAAGCGCATCTTTCTTGAATATTTCTAATCTTGTTTCTGGACGCCCTTTTATATCCAAGCTTAGCCTTTAAGGAGAAAAAATTTGTTTTTTTCTCTGAGGTAAATTTGTCATAATCAAGTTTTCTCATTTGAAATTTCCTTCAGGATACTATCAAGTTCATCTGCTGTCTTTTCTTACAGGTTTGGATCTTCTCAGCCACAAATAAATTTCATCTTTTATAAAACGATACTGCCCGCCAATTTTCGAGACAGGGATTGCGCCGTCTTTTATTAACTGATAGATTTTTCTCTGGCTGAAACCAAGATATCTTGATATCCCAGCTATACTCATAATCTCTTTATTCATAATTTAGAATTATAATGGAAAAATTAAGCAAATACAAGAAATATTTTGCAAATACATGCAAAATAAAAGAAAATTTAAAATTATCCAGAACACTTTCGGGATAAAGCAATCTCATCTTTTAGACTGCTTTCCCTAATCGCTCTGCCAGCCATACCTTGATAATGGATTGGCGAGGTACGCCCAGACGCTTTGCTTCCTTGTCCAATGAGTGAATCATCCAAATAGGGAAGTCCACATTGACTCTTTTCTGGTCTTGCTCAAGCCTTCTCGCCTTTGCGAAATCCAGATACTTAGAAATGTTATTCCCTTCATCAAACTTTCTATCAAACTCTCTAGCTTTCATATATTTCAACCTCCTCTTTTCTGGACTGTCTTACTGAAATAATTCTTATCTTTTCGTCACGATAGGTGATAACTTCTGACCAATACTTTCCAGAAATCGTACCAATTACCAAATATCTTTGTTCATCACTAGTTCTTGCCGGAATTTCGATCAAGTCAGTATCCTCCCATAATAACTGCGCTTCAATAAAGTCAATACCATGTTTCTTTTTATTGATTTCGCTCTTCTTAGGATCAAACTCAAATTCCATAGCATAATTTATATACCAAAAAGATACCAATTGTCAACAAAAATATACCTTTTCGTCATTCCTCATCCTTTTTTACCGTTGTATGTCCTGCAAGCTTAAGTGTTATGTCATCAATAATGGCGTAGATACATGGAAGGACAATCAGGGTTAGCAGAGTTGCGCAAAGGATGCCCCATACGATAGTTAGAGCCATGGGTCTTAGGAATGGGTCGTCGCCCCAGATACCGTAGGCTGTCGGCGCAAGACCCAATGCTGTTGTGATTGTGGTGAGCAGAACTGGTCTTAATCTTAACTGTCCGCTCTCTATGATGGAAGTTCGTCTGTCCACTCCTTTTCTGCGAAGATTATTAATGAATTCAACGAGCACGATAGAGTCGTTTACTACAATACCGTTGAGACCTACAACACCCAGCATCATAAAGAAACCTATAGGAAGCTGATGGAAGAAAAATGCCCAGATAACACCTATTAAACCAAAGGGGATAGCCATCATTACCACAATAGGCTGAATCAATGAATTAAAGTTAGCGGCTAATATCAGGAATATTAAGAAAAGCGCTATGCTAAGGGCTTTAACAAAACTGCGTACCATCCTGACATTCTCCTCCTGCTCTCCTCCGTATTTTATGGTGTATCCCGGATATATCTTTGAGATATCCTTAAACTCCTCAGCCAAAAGCTGATTAGTCTTTGAAGATGTTATCTTTTTAGTGTCAACGCTGGCGCGTACTGCAATTACCCTCTTTCCGTCTAAATGGCGGATACGGGTTACTGATGTTCTGTGTTCCAGACGCGCTACTTTTTTTAATGGGATGAGGCTGCCGAATTTGTTCGGGATAAGTATTTTGTCAAAGGTTTCTTTTTTATTTCGTAAAGTCTCGGGGAAACGAACAATTACATCAATTTCCTCCTCAGCTTTGGTCGGTTTTATGGACGTAGCCTTTCCTCCTTTAAACGCTGAACGGATAGACGAGGCGATTTCTTTTACTGAAAGACAGGAACGCGCCGCTTCATCATCATTGATCACAACCCGTATCTCACCTTTTCCAACTTCATAGTCAGAGGTAATATCCGTTACGCCTTCTATATTCCTTAGAAATGGAAGTATCTCGTTGGATATTTTTTCTAATATATGGAAGTCTTCTCCGCGAATTTTAGCTTCCACAGCTTTTCCAACAGGCGGACCTTCTTTTGGTTTTTTAAAATAAATTTTCTCAAATCCTTTAACATCTTTGATTCTATCCCTCATATCCTTGATGATTTGATCAACACTTCTTTCCCGCTCAGTATTGGGAGTAAGGTAAACTACAACCTGCGCCACATGGGAACCTTTTTTTCCATAAAGATCAGACATTCTATGTGTGTTCACTGACGCACCGACTTGAGTTGTATAGGCGTCCAGTTCGTTTTCAGGAAGCTGAGCTACTTTCTTCTCAATCTCTTCTACTAATTTGTTTGTAGTATTAAGGTTTGTGGATTGGGGAGCTTCTACGCGTATATAAAACTCCTCTATTCCTTCAGATCCGAAAAGGATAAAAGGCATTGTCCTGACTAGCGCAAAAGTTAGAAGCAGCGTCACGATAACACCGGACAGCACCCAATCCCGTCTATTCAAAGCTTTATTAATTATTCGCGTGTAAAATTTGAGTAATGCCTTGAACCATGGCAGGTTCTTCTTTGAGCTGTATTTCTTATTTTTACCCATTCCAACAAAATCCGCAAAATGAGACGGAAGGATTACCATTGCCTCAAACAGGGATGCAGTTAAGGCAATAATTACAACAGCAGGTATGCACCATATGAATTTACCGACCATTCCTTCTATGAACAGAAGCGGACTGAAAGCTACAATAGTCGTGATTATTGTAACGGTAACAGGTTTAATCACTTCCTGCGTCCCGATAATGGCTGCCTGATGAGGGTCCAGACCTGTTTCCAGATGGCGCGAGCAGTTCTCAGCCACAATAATCCCATCGTCCACTAACATTCCCAGAACTATGATCAGTCCAAACATAGTCAGAAGATTTATGCTTAAACCCATAAACCCCATAACTGTCAGTGTAGCGCAAAAAGCGATTGGAATTCCAATCGCAGTTAACAAGGCTACTCTATAGTTAAGGAATAGCATAAGAACACACATAACGAGAAACAATCCAATAATTCCATTATTTCTTAATACGCCTAACCTCCTGTTAATGTAAAAAGACATGTCATTAATGTAAGAGACATCTAATTTCGGGTCTGATGCATGAATAAACTCAGCTATTTTCTCCTTAACTATCTTAACGATTTTGACTGTATCGCCTGTTGATTTCTTGATAACGGTTAAATTAATTGAACGAGTTCCAAAGCTTTTATTGATTACATTCTCTTCTTTAAAGGAAAAACGAACTGAGGCGATGTCCTTTATACGCAGCCAGTTGCCAAGGTCATTAGCGCGTATGATCACGTTTTCAATCTCCTGCTTTTTGTGAAATTCCCCTGTGGTGCGAATGCTGAATTCTTTTTTGCCGCGCAGTTTCCCGCCCGGAATGCTGATGTTCCTTTTACGCAAGGCGTCCATCACTTCTTCTATGCTGACATGAAAGTCTTTCATTTTATCGGGATCAACCTCAACACATACTTCTTCCTCTCTCCAACCACGTTTAGAGATAGACGAGACACCCGGTATATCCTCAAGTATATCCTCAAGGTCTTCTGCGTATTCTCGAAGTTCAGTCTCCGACAAATCCCCGCTCAATGCAATTTCAACTGTTGGGACCTCGCCTGTAGTGATTTCTGTCACAATTGGATCTTCAGCGTCATCAGGAAGATTCTGAACCTGATCAACAGCCTGTTGAATATCATCTACAACTTTATCTTT
>DAOVKY010000082.1 GCA_030631525.1 bacterium | reverse complement strand
TTGGAAACCCCTATTAAAGCGGAAGCAAAGATAAGATACCTGCATCAGCCCTCGCAGGCAACGGTCATTCCATTAAACGAAGGCAGGGTTAAGGTAAAATTTGATGCTCCTCAGCGAGCAGTTACACCAGGACAGGCAGTAGTATTCTACAAAGGGGAAGAAGTTGTCGGAGGAGGAACGATAGAGTAATGGACAATTCAAAATTAATACAAAAAATCCAGCAGCTTAAAAGAAAAAGGAATGCTGTAATCCTTGTCCATAATTACCAGATAGGTGAAGTTCAGGATATTGCTGATTATCTTGGTGATTCTTTGGAATTAAGCCGAGATGCCAGCAAGACCGATGCTGATGTGATCGTTTTCTGCGGCGTCCGTTTTATGGCTGAGACCGCATCCATCCTTTGCCCGGACAAACTAGTTCTTATGCCTGATATAAATGCAGGGTGTCCTATGGCTGATATGATTACAAGAAACGAACTGAAAGTTCTAAAAAAAGAACATCCAAAAGCAACTGTAGTAGGTTATGTCAATACTTCTGCTGAGGTTAAGGCAGAGATTGATATCTGCTGCACTTCCGGAAATGCCGTTAAGGTAATAGAGTCGTTAAAGGATACAGCAGAGATTATCTTTGTTCCTGATAAATATTTGGGGCATTATGTGTCTACAAAAACTAATCAAAATCTAATTCTTTGGGATGGTTATTGCCCTGTTCACGCTAAGATCCTGCCGGAAAATATCATGAGGCGAAGAAAAGCGCATCCTGAAGCAAAAGTTGTTGTTCATCCTGAGTGCACACCCCAGGTAATTCAACTTGCTGATGAAGCTCTCTCTACTAGTGGAATGTGTAAGTATGCAAAGCTGTCCAGCGCCTCTGAAATAATTGTAGGTACTGAGCCGGGAATGCTCTACAGACTACGCAAAGAAAATCCTGAAAAGAAATTCTATCCACTTTCAGAACAAGCCATATGCCAAGATATGAAACTGACCACTCAAGAAAAAACATTATTGTGCTTGGAAGATATGAAGTATGAGGTCAAAGTCCCTAAAGATATTCAAATCAGAGCCAAGAGAGCGGTCGATAGAATGTTAGAGGTGTTGTGAAAAAACTCCTTGCTTTTGGAAAGAATTACTAGTAGCATTAAAAAAGTATAAATAAATTTTTCTGAATAATGTTAGCTGTAAAAACAGAACGTCTTACTAAAATATATAAAACTGACGGGAAAGAAATAAAAGCCATTCAAGATCTCAATCTTGAAGTTACCCCTAATCAAATATATGGATTCTTAGGGCCAAATGGAGCAGGCAAAACAACAACTATTAATGTATTGCTTGGTCTTACTGCGCCTACAACCGGCACAGCCTGGATTTTAGAAAAACAAATTGGGGATATAGAAATAAAGCAAAAAATAGGATTTCTTCCACAGAGTCCCTATTTTTATGAATCGTTTTCGTCTGTTGAATTATTAAATTTTTATGGCAAGATATTTAAAATCCCCAGAAAAGAACGATACAAGAAAATCGAGGAGTTGTTGGACATGGTTGGATTAACAGACAGTCGGAAAATTCCTTTAAGAAAGTTTTCCAGAGGCATGCTTCAACGTATTGGTATTGCTCAGACATTGATCAATGATCCGGATTTAGTTTTTTTTGATGAACCAATCGCGGGATTAGATCCTGTGGGTAGAAAGGAGGTGATGGATACAATACTTAATATAAAGAAGCAGGGTAGAACAGTCTTTTTTTGTTCCCATGTTCTGCATGATGTAGAAATGCTCTGCGACAGTATAGGGGTTCTGGATAAAGGGCAACTTATTGTTTCAGGCAAGCTAAAAGATCTGCTCAAACCAAAAGAATCATTAGAAGAGTATTTTTTGAAATCAATAGAAAAAAAGGGAGGAGAGAAAGCATGAACATTATCTTAACGATCGCACAAGGTGTATATCAGAGAATAATAAAAAGTAGAATTCTCTATGTAATAGTTGTTTTTTGTTTGTTTGCTATAGCATATTCTACATTGTACAGCGCAGTTACAGCAGGTGAAGAGACAAAGCTTATGAAAGATATTGGCTTGGCAGGTATTGCTGTAGCAGCAATGCTGATATCAATCATGGTGGGTTCTACAGCTATCCCGGCGGAAATAGAATCAAGAACGATTCAAACGTTAATATCTAAACCTGTAAAAAAGCATGAGTTCATACTTGGACAATTCCTGGGATCAGTATACGTTTCATTGCTTTCAATAGCCATAATGTCTGTAGGTTTCATAATAATTCTGGCTATAAAAACTCACGCTTTGAACCTGATTATGCTTAAGCCGTTGATACTTATCTGTTTTGAAGCCATAGTTCTAGTAGCCGTGTCTGTACTTTTTTCTACTATTTGTTCATCCATGGTAAGTTCCATATTAGCTATAGTGGTTTATATAGCCGGACATCTGTCATATCAGATACCGTTTCTAGTGGAAAGGGCAGGTAATGTAGTAACTAAGTTCATAGGGTTGTTCCTCTATTATGCATTGCCGAACCTTCAGTACTTCAATGTAAAAGCTCCAGCCGCTCATGGAATTTGTATCCCTTGGGGATTGGTCTTCGGCGTTATTCTGTATGGGGCCATATATACTGCAGTAATGCTGTTGGTTTCACTTGTGATATTTAAGAATAAAGATTTTGCATAAACAAAAATAAAAGGAGAAATAATTATGAAATCTGCAAAAGCCTCAATTCAGATAATCATAGCGATTATGTTACTTGTTGGGTTAATGCCGCTGGGAAATACTCTAAACAATATAAAAGAAGATGCCGGGTTAGCGGACAGGTTTATTCAACGGCCTGCATTGGGTTTTGATAATATTGCTGCGGACATATTATGGATCAAAACAATACAATATATGGCTGGCATAAAAAAAGCTGATGTTAAGTCATCTAATATAACCTATGAAATGTTTGAACGAATAACAGATCTGGATCCTTTGTTTACTGGAGCATATACACTTGGCGGATTAGCAATAGCGCACAAGACTCCCGCAAAATCCTTAATACTGTTTGACAAAGCTATTGCTCACAATCTCAATATAGGCTGGCGTATACCTATGTTCGCTGGAGTTGTAAGTATGCATAATATGAAAGATTATGATAAATCCGCTAAGTACTTTGCTCTTGCCTCAGAAGTAAAAGACAGTCCATTCTTTTTGAAAAGAATGCAGGCTTTAGCAAAAGCCCGATCAGGGGATCTAGGCACTGCTTTGATATTGTGGGAAAGATTATACAACTCCTCAGATTCTGCTAGTGTGCAAATAGCGAAAAGAGAACTGGTTCGAGTTGCTGCAGAAATCCTAAAGACTTCAACTAATAACAAATTAAGAAATAAAGCTGATAGAATAATAAAAGAAATTCTGTAGCCCCTACAGACATCCAATAAAATCAGATACAAACTGATTAGCAGGATGTGAGATAATTTCGGCGTATTTCCCTGTCTGTTCGATTTTGCCTTTGTTCATTATGATAATCTTATCACTCAGAGCCTTGGCTTCATCCAGCATATAACTGACGTACACACTCGGAATGTTTAGAGTTTTTATAATCCGTCTTAACTGCTGTTGTATTTCAAGTTTTGTCCCTGCATCAAGCGCAGCAAGAGGATTGTCAAATAAATAGGCATGATGCTTTGTAATTAAATATCTTGCAATATCTAACTTCTGCTGCTCGCCTTTAGATAGTTCATGTGACATTTTGCCCAATAGTTCTCTTTCGCTAGTGCCCATAACATTTGCAACAACTTTTATCCTGTCAGGTATTGTGTTTTTTCTCCACTTTCTAATAGCCAGAAAATAAGGGATAGAGAATTTGCGTTTTTCCCGCTTTTTATAGGAAAAATAATCCTCATACACTGTGCAAATAGGCCATTTATCTTTAGGAAGATGCGCCACGTGAATATTATTGAGAAATATGTCTCCTTTATCAAAGGATTCCAAACCAGCAAGTACTTTTAATAGATACGTTTTCCCAGACTCTGAAGGACCCATAATGCATACAATTTCTCCTTCGTTAATTTCAAGATTGACCTTATCCAGGAGAACTTTCTCAACTCCGTTTTTTAATACTTTTGAGACATCCTTTAGTCTTATATTCATAACCAACCCTTTTTGATTATAAGTCAGAAATGAATAAATGACAAAGTAATTTTCATTGGACACCAATACCTATATATATTATAATTAATTAAATATATAGTTAGCAATAAGTTTATGGTTAATAACAATAAAGAAATCCAGAAGTACATATCAGAATATTCGGATAACATTGATTATTCAAAGAACATTGTTTCAATAATTCTTGCAGCCGGTCATGGGAAAAGACTTAAAACGGAATCACAGAAAGTATTACATAAAGTCTGGGGAATCCCTTCTGTGAAAAGGATAGCAGAATCTGCCAAGCAAGGCCTTGCATGTAAAAATCAGATTATTGTTGTTGGGCATAAAGCCGCTGAAGTAATTGATACAATAGGCAAGACCAAAAACACGGTTTTTGTTTATCAGCCGGAGCAAAAAGGCACAGGTCATGCTGTAAAAGCAGCTCTTGATGCGCTGGGAAACAAGTTTAAAGGCAGTGTGTTTATATTCCCCGGAGATATGTGTCTTATGGACTCAGACACAATCAGAAGATTCTCCAAATACTTTGGGTCCCTGAACTCACATATGATGCTTGCTACTGGCATCTATACCGGACCTCCTGATCTGAACTACTACGGCAGAATACTAAGAGTCACACAGGATTCTCAAAATCACAGAATAATAGACATGATTGAACATAAAGATATACTTAAGCTTACAAATAGCCAAAAGAAAAAAAGACTTCTCCAGAACAATGAATTCAACTCAGGAATGTATGCTTTCAGAGCGAATAA
>DAOVKY010000097.1 GCA_030631525.1 bacterium | reverse complement strand
TCTCTATCTCGCCGATATACATTTTGAATTTGCTTGATAAATGACCCAATACAGCTATCATTAGCTAAATTTAGATTCAAAATGAGAATTGCTGCAACTGTGGTATCCGCTTGACTCTTGTAACCACAATATGTAGAATGTGGGTACCCAAGACAGTTCTTGAGTTCCAGAAGCGCTTTGCTATAGAGGAAGCCTGCATCGAGTATTTGGAGCAGATACGTTGGCCGGATGGATTCCGTTGGCCTCGCTGTAGTCATGACCATGCCTGGGTTATGAAACGCGGGCTTCACTGGTGTTGTCGATGCGATTATCAGGTTTCCGTCACTGCGGTAACTGAACAAGAGATTCGAGGCGGCCGACCGGATTCGTAGAAACACAACATATAGCGTCTACAAGAGCGAAGCGGATACCCCAGTAAAACAATTGTAGCAATATCCAACTTAACTCTATCTGATAGATTACATAAAACGTTGCCCTGCTTGTTATTATTGTTCATAGCCGTATATTTACGTATTTGGCTAAGCAGTGGCATGGAAGGCTCGGAGGTAAAAAAATGGTGAAACGAACTCTCAAAATATGTAGGGGTGCCTGGCTCATTCTTTGCTTTTTTTTCTTGTTAGCTGGAGATAGCTTTGCTTCGTTAAATATACCTTTAACTGTTACTGACTATGCTGGAACAACAAGGACTAATGAGCCGGTTACCTCAGGTATTCCGCTTCCTGAATCAGCCAACATACTTTTAATCAATCAGCTTCAACTTACTGATTCCTCTGGAAATACAGTTCCTGCCCAGTTTACAGTTACTTCCAGATGGCATGGAACTCTGGATGATAACTTAAAACCAATTAAATGGATATTATTAGATTTTCAAGCAGATGTTCCTGTTAATGGCACTTCTGTTTATTATTTAAAAGACGGGAGTACAGGGAATACACAAAATACAAATCTTTCTTTGCAGGAAAGTAACGATAAAATTACTATTAACACCGGCAAAGCTAAATTTGAAATAAATAAAAACTATTTTAATATGTTTGATTATGTTTTGATTGACAAAGACGATGATGGTCAAATTGATGACGCAATTGTCTCTTCTCCAAACGAGGGAGGAGTGGTTTTAACAGGAAAAGATGGAACTAAATACTATACGACATTGGAAGCTCCTGAAGAAATTGAAATTGAGGAACAGGGTCCAATGAGAACTGTGGTAAAGATTAGAGGAGTATTTAAGGCCGAGGATGGAAGTTTTTTTGCTCCTTCATTGCATAACCCGAAAGATTACCCAAAATTTAGTCAGCCCTATCCTAATTCTTTTGTCTATTACAACTGCCGGATTCATTTCTACAATAACAAGGATTATGTAAAAGTCTTTTTAACTCTTGAGAATAATGGCGCTCATGGCAGGGTTAATCCGGAGCCATATTATACTCCTATTCAGGCTGTCTATTTTGACAGTGTTAATCTGATTCTTAAACAAAATTATACAGCCCAGATCAATATAGCATCAGAAGGTTCGTCAGCCCAGTTGACATTATCAGACAACTTCACTCTTTATCAGGACTGGAAAGAAAACTTAGATGATGCTCCCAAAGATACATTAGAGCCAGTCTTTGAAAAGGGGATCTATTATATTACTAAAAAGAACGCTCAACAACTCTCAACAGGACAAACCAATCCTGGCTGGATTGATGCAAACAGTAATTCGCAAGGCATTGGTCTGGCTATCAGGCATTTTTGGCAAAATTTTCCTAAAAAGATTACTGTTAATAATTCAGAAATAAAGATCGGCTTCTGGCCAGAAGAGGGATATTATCCATATTGTCAGCAATCGGATTTTCCCACAGGGTATGATATGTATTGCAAAGAAGCAGGAAGAAACGCTGGAGTTTATCTCTTTGACGCCGGCAGACACAAAACTTATGAAATGTTTCTGAGATTTTATCCAGGTTCTCAAGATTCTCAGACCCAAAGGCTTTCTAAATCCTTAGAAGAGCCGTTAATGGCGTTGGCCCCTTCGGAATGGTACGCTCAAACCAAAGCTTTGGGAATGATTGCTCCTGCCGGATTAACCTCTACTGATCCGGAAATTAACGAAGCCATGGAAAGATTTGAAAAATTACAGACAGCGATGGTCTATAAAGAAGATTCAGAGAACGAATATACAATGACAAATATCAAAACGGTAAATCCTCCTCATTGGGAATTTTCATTGCAGAATAGGTCTTTTAACTGGATGAATTTTGGAGATTTATTGTGGGGCAATATGCCTTGCGCTTTGCATTATGATTGGACTTATTCAATGATGTTGCACTACATAAGATCCGGGAAAAGAAATTTTTTTAACGCCGGGGTAGAGATGGCAAAGCACAGATATGATATTGACCAGTATCATGGAGAGAGAAGCAGAACTGACGGAAATCCTACCCATAAGTATTCTAATCATATGGCGTTTTATGAAACAAGCGGACATTCCGATCCCACTGTGGCTATAGGTAATTCTACATCTAGAGTTTCATTGCTCAGCCATACATGGAATGGCGGACTTACTTTATATTATTGCCTGACGGGAGATAAAAAGGCCTTGGAGGTAGCGGAAGATGTTGGGAAGGCAATGTTTAATTATTATGGAGCAGAAGGAATCACTGATGCTAATGTTAATCAGTGCGCTAGTGGTGAAACAAGATTTGAAGGCTGGTCAATGCTCAATTTAATAAATCTTTACAGGGTAACTGGTGAGTCTAAGTATATTGACACAGCAAAAAACATTGCGAAAAACAGAATATTATACAGAGAACAGCAGGTTGGAGGAGAAGGAACTATAGGAGGCAATCGTGGTGATAATTTTACAAAACTATTACTTACTTCGGTTGGTGCTGACTGTGTTGAAAGTGGATGCGGTACTTGTAGTAATACTCTTTTCCCTTTAATGCTTGCGTATGTAGGTGAAGGCCTGATAGCTACTCAGTATGAAACACAGGACGAGGAATTAGGGGATCTCATTGTCAGAATGGCGGATTTTTTTAAAGATAAAATGTTGTTTGGAGGCGATTATAATGAAGATGGAAAGTACAGACCAATACAAAATACTTGGATGTGGGTAGAAGAAGATCCTGAAGGTTCCATGAGAGGGTATGGCAGCGGAGGCAATCCGCTTCACACTTTGTATTGGGGGAATTATTTTACGCATGCGTATAAACTAACAGGCAATTCCGAATATCTGGATTGGGCAAGAAAATGTTTTAGAGATACTATGTTTTATTATACAGCCGAGGGTAGTGGCTTTTTCAGTTGGGGAGAGCCTAAGGGGTATGTAGAACCAAGCATGAGGTCAAGAATTAGTTTTATGGATGGGCAATTCCCTAATTCCCATACAAAAGCTCATGGTTGGATTGGGAGGTCTCATCAGACTTATCTCAACACCGAATGGCAACTGCAGCAAGGAGATTTGCAAATTGTTACCACTTCCTTGCCAAACGGAACTGTCAGCCAAGATTACAGTTATCCTGTTTCTGTGGCTGGCGGAACTCTTCCTTACGCCTGGACTTATACAGATATACCTTCCTGTCTGGATGTAACCATAATAAACGAAACCACGAGAGAAATTTCAGGCATACCCCCTCAAGCGGCTTCATTTACTTTTACCGTTCAAGTTGAGGATTCGTCAGGCACAATCGTTACAAAGCAATTTGCATTTAATGTAAATGAACAAGCAGAACTACTGACAATAACCACCCAAACCTTGCCGGAAGCAACCATTGGAGTCCCATACACCACAACTCTTTATGCATCCGGTGGCAGTCAACCTTATACATGGTTTATAGAACCCAATGCTTTGCCCGGCGGCTTATATCTAAATGGTGATACTATTTCGGGCACTCCTGAAGAGACTGACACATATAGTTTTACCCTAAAAGTAAATGACGGTGCTCAGGAGGTTACCAAGAAATTATCAATCACAGTAAATCTTGTTGCTGATGTCGTCATACCTGATATTGAAGTTTACGGAACCAACCACGATTTCGGTTCTGCAGCCATAGGAAACAGCGTAGAGTGGACATTCATCATATTCAATAAGGGCACGGCAGCATTAACAGTAAACAGCATTAGTTCTGACAATCAGGCTTTTTCCATAGTTTCGCCTTCTTTTCCCAAAGCAATGTCGACTGAGCATACTTTAAATGTATTGGTGGCATTTACACCCGAAGCGGAAGGTAAAACAACTGGAATACTTGTAATAAATAGCAATGATCCTGATGAAGGTGAAATAATGTTTTCTATGTCCGGCACAGGTGAAAGATCGGATAATGAAGATCCAAACAACCCAACCCTCGTTACTGTCACTTTTCATGATGAAATATCAGACACGACATTAGATGGCTATACTGATGCAAGAAAAGAAATGAATTTTGGCGGAGCCGGCAGCTTAAATATTTGGAGCAATAGCGTAAGGAAGATCCTCTTAAAAT
>DAOVKY010000131.1 GCA_030631525.1 bacterium | reverse complement strand
AAACCGGCAGTATGATATTTTTTTTGACATACAACCCGTTTAATACCAGCAGCTATTATTATGCGGGCGCATACTGAACATGGCTCCATTTTGACATAAAGAGTAGCGCCTTCTAAAGCTACGCCTATCCTGGCTGCATGTACAATGGCATTTTGCTCAGCATGTATAGTGCGGACACAATGGTCATGTAATTTTCCTGAATTATCTCCTTCTTCTGTTGACTTAATCATCAAATGCCCGGCTTCATCGCAATGAGCCAGTCCCGGTGGAGAGCCAACATAACCGGTAGAGAGAATATGATTATTTCTAACGATCACACAACCAGCCCGCCCGCGTCCACAAGTAGCTCGGGAAGCTATTGTTTCCATTATCTTCATAAAATAACTATCCCAATTGGGCCGTTTACTCATTAACTATGCTCCTTAAAATCTGAGCTCATCCTCAATATCTCTTTCGCCTGTCTCATATTCATCACATCTCTCTTCATATCTCTCTTCAGCTCTTTCTCCTCTTGGCTTTGTGTATAGACTTCTGAATCTGACCTTGCTGCTTCTGTACGCAGATAAGTTAAATGATATAAAGAAACCTGTTTCATCCGGCTTATCAGACTTGTTTCTTGTGTTCACAATAAGTTCTACATCCCAGCAGCACATATTATGCCAGATTGAGAATGACTGTTTCTCCCATGCGGATCTCTCTACATCATACATATTATACGCTTTGACAGCCCACTTCTTGTTGATTTCCCATCTTGTAGAATTCTCCCATAAGTGTCTGTCTGTGTCATTGTTATATCGTAATCCAAAGGACGTACTGAACTTATCTACAGGCTTGAATTCAATATCTCCGCTTATTGAACTGAATTCATCCTTATACATGTCATATCCGCTTTCAATACGCATGCCCCATTTATCATAGGGATTTATTTGCAGGTCGCTTGAAATATCCGCAAAACGATGTGTAGTGTGTATGTTTTGGTCATACTTTGTTCCAACGTTCCAGTACAATATCTCTCTTTTGCTGTAACTTGTTGTTTTAATTAGTTTATCGTCTTTGCCCATTGTTATATCTTCATGCTTTTTCTTAATTTGTATCCTGTTTATCAATGAAAGGTCAAAATAGTTCAGATCCGTCAGTCTGTCAAGCCCATCAAAATAGTAGAGATCATCTTGATCCATTGACGATAAAGGCCGCCAGTGATAACTTGCGATCGGCTCAATTACATGTCTTATCTTAGTTATTCTGCCAAACTCATTTGGCTCAGTTATCTTATATAGCTTTGTGCTTGCCTCAATATCGCCTCTGTGAACTCCCCTAAGCACATTATCTTTGCCATGTTTATCCTCGCTGAACCATGTTTCTTCGTATCCTGCAGAAGGATCTATTCTTAACCATCCAAAATATTTACGCGGCATAGAGAGTGTATTCTCCACATCCACGCGCTGTCTTTGAAAATTATCAGATTCCTTTTCAAGATTTACAGCGCTGCTCTCCAGTTTATAGAAAAAGGATGAATCCCCTATTCGCTCTTTCCTCGTTTCAAAATCTATCTCTGGTACACGGTTTATTACATCATCATAAAAATCGTGTATGCGTTTTCTTACAAGCAGACCAATATAATAATCATCCCATGTTTGAGAAAGAGATAAATAAGTCTTTGGGGCTCTTGTAAGTAATTCTTCTGTCCACCCTTTCTGATATTCCTCGTCAAAAAGATCCTTATTGTAATCAGGATCACTGAGTTTTTCTATCTTAGTAGTACCGTAGAGCCCTCCTCCAAAATCTTGTTTGTGCCTATAGTACAGTTTCCATCTATTCCATTTATCATCGTTTTCATCATAAATGGATCTCTCGTATTCATCCCTGTGACGATCTCCAATTTCTTCGTAGTAATGCTTGCTTTCGTATATCTGATATCCATAGAAATATCCTTTACCTCCATGAGTCCTATACTCAACATCAAGCCCCTTCCCAACAGGAAACCGCTCTTCATCTATTTCTTCTTCCGGGTATTCATGTTGTCTGCCCCATCCTCTTTGCTCAATATAATCCCCATATACCCGACCGAATAAGTTCTTGTTAACATACCAGTTATAATAAGCAAGTGTCATCCAGCCATCGCGGTTATTATGTCCAATCCAGATAACCCATCCATAAGGAATATGTTTCAGAGGGAAAGCATATGCAGGCGTATAAAAAACAGGAATCCCCCTGAAGGACAGAACAGCGTTGTATACCCAGATTCTATCACCAAGAATAATCTTCATGCGGCTTGCTTTTATTACATAATGCGGCGGAGTTTTAGGGCATGTTGTAAGAATTGCATTATGAACATCATATTCTTCCGAGGAAAGCCTCTCCATCTTTTCAGCATCCCAGAACCATGGCGGAGTGCGTCCTTTTATGCTTTCTATTGTTGCATGTCCACTCAGAATATCATAGGTTATAATCTCTGCCCGTATCTTATTTTTATTTTCAAAAAAGGTTACATCTCCTTTAGAAATAATCTTCTTTTCCATTAGATCTACCTTGCACCAGTCTCCTGTCATACGTATGGACTTATATTTAACTTCAACATTTCCTTTGCCGATAATTACATTGCCTTGTTCTGAATATTCCAGTTGATCCGCGTTTATATCAATGGCAGGTTTTGGTGGTTCTGAAGGTAATCCCCCTGCTAGTGAAGAGGCTGACAAGCAAAAAAACAATAAAATACTGCAGGTATAAGTAAGGCACAGAGGCACAAAGGCACAAAGTTTTAAATTTTTAATTTTAAATTGAAGATTCATAATTTGAGTGTTCATAACCTATCAAAAACAGAAGGACTATGTCAACAGAAATTCAAAACATTTATATAGACTTTTAAAAGGCATTCTGGATTAGTTTAAAATCAACCATATTCTTTTTTGAATCAAACAGGATAGAGACCACATCAAAACGAAAGCAGAGATTCCGATACTTACTTGTTTTAATATATGCCTCTGCAATACGACGAATTCTATTCTGCTTAGTGCGAGTAACTGAACTTTCTGGCGGGCCAAATCTGTCTGACGAACGAGTTTTAACCTCAATAAATACCAAAGTATCCTTATGCTTTGCAATAATATCTATTTCCCCCCATCGAGACCTATAATTTCTTTCAATTATTTTATATCTCTTTGTCTTGAGGAATCTACATGTAAAGTCTTCTCCATATTCTCCTAATGATATCTTGCCCATTTGCTTATTCTCCTTTTCCAGAACAGGAGAAAACGACCTTCTGTGAATAGAAGATATGCCAAACTTTGCTATTGCCTCAAGATGAAACTGTGTAGCGTACCCCTTATGTTTTTCAAAGCCATACTGAGGGTATTGTTTTGCGTAATCTATCATTATTCTGTCTCTTGTGACTTTTGCAATAATAGACGCTGCAGCTATTGACGCGCTTTTTGAATCACCTTTAACAATTGCTATCTGCGGTCTTTTTAAGCTTGATACTCTTAATCCGTCAACTAATATATATTCTGGAGAGACGCTTAGGTTATCAACTGCTCTATTCATAGCGCGGTGTGTGGCACATAATATATTGATTTTATCTACTTCTTCCGTATCTGCAATTCCAACACCAACACTTAACGCTGCATCATATATTTGATTAAACAAACTATCTCTTTT